>JAQVTZ010000124.1 GCA_028699795.1 Clostridia bacterium
CGAAACGGTGTACGGGCTTGGGGCGGACGCTTGCAATGCCGAGGCCGTAAAGTCTATTTTTGTTGCAAAGGGCAGACCGCAGGACAATCCGCTTATCGTGCATATTGCAGAAGTTCAACAATTGTGCGCCGTGGGGGCAGAGGTGCCGGCTATTGCCTACAGTCTATTTGAAACTTTTTCACCGGGGCCACTGACTCTCGTCTTAAAAAAAGCGGACACAATCCCAAAAGTGACAACAGGGGGGTTGAATACGGTTGGCGTACGCATCCCCGACCATCCTTTGGCGTTGGGGTTGATTCGGGCGGCAGGAAGACCCGTTGCCGCGCCGTCGGCAAATGCGAGCGGCAGGGTGAGCCCCACCGAAGCCGCGCATGTCTTGGAGGATTTGCAAGGCAAAATCCCGATGATTTTGGACGGTGGAAAGACACGGGTAGGCATCGAAAGTACCGTGCTGGATCTTACCAAAGAGGTTCCCATAATACTTAGACCGGGAGCCGTAACCGCAAAAATGCTTGCGCCGTTGCTTGGCAAGGTAAAAACTTCTTATGGCGAAGTGGTTGTTGCGGAGTCTCCTGGTATGAAGTACAGACATTATTGTCCCCGTTGCCCTTGCGTGGGCGTGCGCGACGCGCAATCCGCCAATAAAGAGTACGCTTTGCGAGAGGGAGAGGGCTTGCGCCCCGTTCTCATTGCAAGCGAGGAGATGCTAACGGATACGAATATAAAAAACGGAATTTCGTTAGGGGATACTCCTGAATCTGCGATGGCTATTTTGTTTTCCGCATTGAGAGCTGCGGAAAAAGAATACAATTATATTATCGTGCAATGGTTCGACGGCGACGCGTACTACCCCGTTCAAAATCGCATAAAAAAGGCGACAGGCGGCATTATATTATAAAGAAGATATTATTATAAGATAAAGATATCCATATAAAAAATCATTTACCTTATATTTATTTTTTTTCAATTTACATAATTAGGAAGTCAAGCGTTTGCAAATAAACGCAATATGTTCTATAATCAAGAAAGAATTCGGAGGAAAGGCGATATGAAGATAGCGATAGGGTGTGACCATGGCGGTATTTCGTTAAAAGACTCTGTGATAAAAGCAATCACCGACAACGGGCACGAAGTACTCGATTTCGGCACATACAATACGGAGTCTTGCGATTACCCAGATTATGCTTATCGTGTCGCGCAGTCGGTGCTGTCGGGCGAAGCCCAAAGAGGGATTTTGCTTTGTGGTACGGGCATCGGAATGTCGATTGCCGCCAACAAGGTTAAAGGGATCCGATGCGGTCATGTGACCGATGTGTTTTCGGCGCAAATGACGGCGGAGCACAACAACGCCAATATTATCGCGATGGGCGGACGCATTACGGACGCCGAAACCGCTTACCAAATCGTCACTACATACCTTGCCGGCAAGTTTGCGGGCGGAAGGCATCAAAACAGATTGGATAAGGTGACAAAACTCGAAAACGGAGAGGCTTTATGATTCAAGAACTGGTAAACAAGATAGCCGCAGCCGAACAACAGGCGGACGAGATGATTGCAGCCGCGCTGGAAGAAGCCAAGGCGATGAACTTCCATGCCGAAACCGAAGCGGCGAAAATACTTGCCGATGCCAAAGCCAGAGTGAAGTCCGACCGCAAAAAAGTTGCCGAAAGCGCCGAGAAGCTCGCCGAACAAAGATATGACGAAATCGTAAAAATAGGCGAAAGCGAAGCCGACAGTCTTATTGCAAACATTAACATAAAAGAAGAAGGCACGGCTGTCGCCGAAGCCTACCTCAAACTTTACGAGAGATAACATGTCTGTAGTAACCATGAAAAAACTTACTCTTGTCGCCCATACCAAAGACAAGAGAAAAATTCTAAAAGCCTTAACGGGGTTAGGCACTGCCGAGATTTGCACCGCTTCGTCTTACGACAATACAGAAAAAAGAGAAGATTCTGACCTAAGGTCGGAGATAGAGCGCAAACTTGCCAGACTTACTTTTGCGTTTGCTTTTCTCAAAGACACTTATAATGTGATGCAAAAAGCCGCCAAACACGAAGAAAAGGCGGACGATATCAAAGAACTCAAGCTCAATCTAAAACGAGAAAACAAACTGATAGAGTATGACGATATGGTTTCGGAAATCGCCGAAAACGAGTACGATTTGTTCGAAACCGTTTCTTTATTAGAGGATTTTAACAGCCGCCTTACGGACATCAAAACAGAGACCGCCAGGCTTAATAATCTCTACGATCAAATCACAGATTATCTTTCTTTCGATATCAAATTTTCGGATATCAAAGATACCCAAAGAATCGCCATGTTTTTGGGGCTTATCCCCGAAGGAAAAGCGCAAACACTTCAAGAGGTGTTGCCGCCTTCGGCCGTTTTTGTGCATCATGTTGCAGACAAAAATGAAGCGGTTTTTATTGCCGTTAACAAAGAAGACAAAGAAGAAACTTCCAAACTGCTTGCAGCGGCGGATTTTGCAAGATGTCCTTTTACTTTCGAGTCTACGGCGCAAGAGATAGCGGATAGCACGCAAAGCAGAGTAAGCGAACTTGTTGCAATGCGGGAAGAAATTTATAAACAGGCGGCCGAAAACTTTAGATATGACTCCGCATTAAAAAACCTGTACGATTATTATTATCTGGAGCTTGCCAAACAGGACGCCATCGAAAAAACGGCGGGTACCCGCAAAGCATTTGTTCTGGAGGCTTGGGTGATTGCAAACGCGGCACAGATTACCGCAAGCAAAATCAAAGAGGCGTCACCCACAGCGGAGGTACTGCTTACAGACCCTGTAGAAGGTGAAATCGTGCCTTCGTATGTACGCAACAATAAAATTGTAAATCCGTTCGGTCACAACATAACCGCAATGTTTGGGGCGCCGAAGTACGGCGGATTAGACCCCAATCCCTTCGTAGCGTTCTTTTATTTTTTGTTCTTCGGGTTTATGCTTTCGGACGCGGGATACGGTATCATACTTGCGGTGGGATGCTTCGCTTATTTATTTATCAAAAAACCCGTAAAAAACAGCGGAAGTTTTATTAAGATGCTTGGCCTTTGCGGTATCTCCACCGTGTTGTGGGGGATCATATTCGGCGGATGGTTCAGTATCGAATCGCAATATCTGCAGGCAAATGCCGCAGGAAGATTTTTGCTGAGTTTAAGGCTTATCGACCCGCTCAGCGGCTCGCAAGCGCTTATCATGTTCGGTTTGGCGTTGGGACTCGGTGTCATCCAGCTTGCCACGGGATTTTTCTTGAGTGGCTATTCCAAATTAAAAACCAAACCTTTAGACGGTATTTTTAACGATTTCAGTTGGGTCGTAATATTCATCGGCTTGGGTGTTTATTTGTTAAGCATGGTGGGCTTAGACGGCGCGGCATTGCCGGGACTTATCTTATTGCTTGCGGGTGTCGCGATGCTTCTTTTGGGCGGCGCGGTAGGCAAAAAGAATCCCCTCAAAATGGTGGGCGGCGCGCTCAAAAATGTATACGGCACAATAGGGGTGTTTTCGGATGTGCTCTCTTACGCGCGTTTGTTCGGGTTAGGTCTGACGACGGGCGTTATCGGCATGGTTATCAACAAAATCGGTATTTTGTTAATTGATATGATCCCTTATGCGGGATATCTTGCCGCCATTCTTGTGTTTGTGGTAGGGCATACCTTCAATTTATTTATCAATACGCTGGGCGTGTATGTGCACAACTCCAGACTGCAGTATGTAGAGTTCTTCGGCAAGTTCTATAACGGCGAAGGGCACGCGTTCACCCCTCTGGGGGCAAAAACAAAATATGTTTATCTCACAGATAGATTAGAAACAAAAAGTAATCCAACCAAGTAGGAGGACGATATGACAATAGGAACATTTTTAGCAATATTGGGCGCCGCATTGGCGGTCGGATTCGCCGGCGTAGGTAGCGTAATCGGCGTAGGAAAAGCGGGACAAGCGGCTTCGGGAGTTATCTCGGAAGACCCCGACAAGTTTATTAAGTGCCTGATATTGGAGCTTTTGCCCGGTACACAAGGCCTTTACGGCTTTATTATCGGCTTCCTTGTCATGCTCAAAATCAATGTATTCGGCGACATCGCGCAACTTAGCCTTGCAGCGGGCGCGGGTATGCTTGCGGCGTGTTTGCCGATGGCGATTTCGGGATATATCAGCGGAATCCATCAAGGCAAAGTGGCGGCGAGCGGCATCGCTCTTGTTGCGAAGAAACCCGAAGAGTCCACAAAAGCGATTGTGCTTGCGGTTATGGTAGAGACTTACGCTTTGCTGGGCCTCATTATTTCCTTCCTTGCGGTATTCATTCCCGATTACGCGGCGATGGTATAACCGGAGGAACATATGTCGGAAGCGATTATAGCCAAAATTTTGGAGGACGCGCGTTCTGCCGTCAATACCGCCTTAGAAGAGGGCGGTAAGTCTGCTGCCGCAACAATTGCCGAAGCGCGCAACGAGGCATCCCTCCTTTTGCAAAAGAGCATGGACGAAACCGCGGCTTTGCAAGACGAAATCATAAGAAGACGGATGACCGTTGCCAATCTCGAGGTGCGCAAGCTGATGCTTGCCGCCAAAAAAAGAGCGTTGGACGGCATTTTTAAGGAAGCCGCCGAACAAGTGCTTTCGTTAAAGAAAGACAGATATCTAAAGATTATCAGCGGCATGCTGGAGTCTGCCGAAGATGGCGACACCGTTAAGATTGCCGCGCGCGACAAAGGTGTTATTACGGAGACATTTCTTAAAAAATACGCCGAATCCAAAGGTATCAACCTTAGTTTGTCCCAAGAATTTGCGGATATTAAGGGCGGCATCATACTTTGTTCGGGCAATATGGAAAAAAATCTTTCGCTCGAGGTAGAGCTTGACGCGCTCAGAGAACAGTTGGAGCCCGAAGTGGCGTCCAAGCTGTTCGGGTAACGGAGGACGAAATGACGGACGGTCTGCTTTTCGCAAACGCGGTCGCGAAGGCCAAAGAAAATAATTTGTTCAGCGCGGAACGGTTGGGGCGCCTCATCGAGTGCGACACCCTTGCCGACGCTGTCAAAATTTTGGTCGAAGCGAATTACGGCGGAGGCGTCATTCCCGAAGACCCCGCGGATTTCGAAGACGCGCTGATTGCCGAAGAGGCGCTTGCGGATATTTTTTTGCACCAACTGAAATTGGATGAAATCGGTATGGATTGTTTTTTGATTTCTACCGACTATCACAATGTGAAAGCAATATTAAAAAACATATACGGCAATGCCGAATTGTCGCCTATGTTGGAGGGCGGCGGCTATTACGATTCGTCTTGGTTAAAGGAGCGTATCGGCGCCGAAGAGCCCAACATCAATCCTTATATCGACACCGCGGTAAAAGAAATCAAAAAG
>JAQVTZ010000125.1 GCA_028699795.1 Clostridia bacterium
CAATAGACAGCGTATCGCGAACACTTCCTTCGCCGTGCAGTGCAAGAAGTTCTAATGCTTCTTTCTCAAAGGTGTAAGAAGTTTCGGTAAAGACTTCCGCCAATAAGGCAACCAGTTTGTCTTTGGGTACCAACCGAAAGTCAAACCGCAGACAGCGGCTTAATATCGTTTGGGGGAGTTTGTGAACCTCGGTGGTGGCAAGTATAAAAATAACATGCTTAGGGGGTTCTTCCAGCGTCTTTAACAAGGCATTGAAAGCGGCGCCTGAAAGCATGTGCACTTCATCTATGATATAAACTTTATACTTTGCCGCGGTAGGCGGATATTGTACATTTTCTTTGAGTTCGCGGATTTCGTCTACGCCGTTGTTGCTTGCGGCGTCCATTTCGATTATGTCTAAATTGGAAGGCTCTGCCAAAGCGAGGCAATGCGCGCATACTCCGCAGGGCGAGCCGTTTTGGGGGTCAAGACAGTTTACCGCCCGCGCAAAGATTTTGGCGCAGCTGGTTTTGCCTGTGCCGCGTGTTCCCGTAAAAAGGTATGCGTGACTGACGGCATCCGATTTAATTTGGTTGACAAGCGTGGTCACGATGTGATCTTGACCGATTACCTTATCCCATGAGGTGGGGCGAAAACGCCTGTACAATGATACATGAGCCATAATTATTGATTATACCATATACATAAAAGATTAACAAGCCGACTTCATATTGCTATTGCTGTTGGAAATTCATTTTCTTCAGGTAGTTTTCGAAGGCATTATTGCCTGTCTCGGTGTCTTTGAACACCGCGGTGCATTGCAAAATCTTAAAGCAAGTGCTGTTGATGTGGTTGACAACGGCAGTTTCGGCCGCTTCATCATCGAGGTTTGTGCCGTGGTCATTGGCAAGTTGGGCAATCATAGCGACATGCTTATATAAAGGATGCGACTCGTCGCTCAGTTCTGCAAAGTTTAAGGGGGTTTTGCCTGTCAAGATTTCTACCACACTTTCTATTTCTTTATATAATCTGCCCGGCAAAATAAAAGTCCCCATGGCTTCTATAATGCCGATGCCTTCCTTTTTGATGTTGTGCATGTCCTCTGTGGGATGGAAGATGCCGTGCGGATGAGTTTCGTCCGTGCGATTGTTGCGAAGGATAAGGTGCAATGTGTAGCCCGATGTTTCGTTGTAGGAAGCGATGGGCGTAACCGTGTTATGCTGTTCTTTTGTTTTTGCGAATATCCCGTTTCCTTCATCGGAATAGTTGCGCCAGTTATGGAGGATATAAGCCGCGACCTTTTCGAGTTCGGCGCGGTTTTGGGAAGTAAGGCAGATTACGCTGTTATACCAATCTAATATGGCGATGCCGACATTGGGAAAAGCTTGTGAATGAAACAGTTTTTTTGCGGGTCTGTGAAGCATCGGCAATATTTTGCTGCCACCTTGAAAGTGGTCGTGTGTAAGAATTGACCCTCCGACGATAGGCAAATCCGCGTTGCTTCCAATAAAATAATGCGGAAACAAATCTACAAAGTCAAGTAGTCTTGTAAAAGTTGCGGGAGTGATGGACATCGGACGGTGTTCTGCCGAAAGGGCGATGCAATGGTTGTCGAAATAGACATAAGGCGAAAACTGAAAATACCATTGCTCGTCTGCAAGGTAAATGGGGATCGCGCGCAGAGTTTGGCGGGGTGGATAATTAAGCGCGCCCGCATAACCGATGTTTTGGATGCAAAGTTTGCATTTGGGATAGTTTGTTTGGGGCAGCAAACGCTCTTTTTCTAACTGCTTGTTGTCTTTTTCGGGTTTGCTTAGGTTTATGGTGACGGTTAAGTCGCCTTTGGGCCCCGGCGCCGTCCATTTTATGTTTTTTTGGATATCCGGCATGCGGATATAATTGCTTTTTACGGACAAAGTGTTGAGATAATCCGTTGCTTTTTTGACACTCTCGTTTGCCGCTATCGCATCGAATGCGCTTACGACGGTGCCGGGTGAAGGCATTACATAACCCATGATCTTTGTTTCGAAAAGCAAGGCTTCTTCGGGTTTGCAAAGTTTGTTTTTTATCGCGTATTTGACGATAGGCTCGAGGATGCCGTTTTGGAAGTCTGGCAATGGATTGTCCGGCTCGGACGGTTGGGAGAGCTTGAAAAGTGATAACAGTTGATTGTGGGCGTAAATGATGTCTAAATGGTTTGCATCGAGGTTTTGTTCGGCATAAGCGGACAGGTTGGCAATCGCTGTTGCGATATCAAATTTTTTTCTAGGCATATAAAGAAAAACTCCAAATCGGTTTAATTGATTACTATTGGATAGCGGTTGTGTATAAAGATGATAATTTCTTCGGGGTTATTGTTTTGGCAAATAATTGCAATCCCTATATTATTATGATATAATCCTACCAAATTATTATACATTGCGAGGCGCGTTTTGGCAACAGTTGATTACAAAAAAATGTTGATGAAAGAAAAAAATTTTGTGAAAGAGGTGACGGAACATCTTGCAGCCGACCCCCAAACAACCGCGAATCGTTTTGCCGCTCTTATAAAAGAACACGAAAAGCAATGGGGCAAAAACTATATGTTGTTCAGTTCGCCCGGCCGTATTGAAGTATGCGGCAACCATACCGACCACAACAATGGTAAGGTAGTAGCGGCGGCGGTAACTGCCGATACGCTCGCGGTGGTTACGCCTCTCAATGGTTCTAAAGTCATGGTCAAAAGCGTAGGCTATCCCGAAGTCGAAGTGGATATTTCCGATACCAGTATTCATGAGTCCGAAAAAGGCACTTCGCTTGCCTTAGTGCGTGGCGTAGTAAAAGGGATGCGGGACCGCGGATATCAGACAGGTGGTTTTGCGGCGACCACCGTATCCCAAGTATGTAAAGGCGCGGGCATGAGCTCGTCGGCTTCTTTTGAAGTGCTTGTTTGCGAAATCTTAAATGAATTATATAACAACGGTGTTGTGCCCCCCATCCAAAAAGCGATTATTTCGCAATATGCCGAAAATGTTTACTTCGGCAAGCCTTCAGGACTTATGGACCAAGCGTCGATTGCATTGGGCGGCATCAGTTATATCGATTTCAAAGACACTGCCGCGCCCGAAGTTCGCAAACCCCTATGGGATTTTAAAGATATCCCGGTTGTTGTGGTAAACTGCGGAGGCGACCATTGCGACCTCACGCCCCAATATGCCGCAATACGGTACGAAATGGAAGAGGTTGCCGCTTATTTTGGGCAAAAAAAGCTCCGGTTTGTAGCGCCCGAGAGCTTTTATGCTGATATTGCGGGACTTCGCAACAAGGTCAGCGGACGCGCCGTGTTGCGTGCGATGCACTATTTCGAAGAAAATGCGCGTGTCGATGCGTTAGTAGAGGCAATCAACACAATAGATGAGGCGAAAGCAATGGCTTTGATTTCGGCATCGGGCGATTCCTCATACAAGAAGTTGCAAAACTGTTATGCCGAAGGCGATACCTCGCAACCCATTCCTCTTGCGCTTGCGCTTTGCAAAAGGTTCGACGGCGTAGTGGCTTGCCGTGTGCATGGCGGCGGTTTTGCAGGGACCATCCTCACTTTTGTGCGAAACAATCATAAAGAGGCTTTTTGCGAAACCATGTCTAAGGTATTCGGCAAGGACAATGTTTTTGCGGTGGGCATAAGAAGTACGGGAACACGCAAAATCAATCTATAATCTTTAGGAGCTGCAATGAGAAACTTAACGATGCTGACAGATTTTTATGAGCTGTCTATGATGAACGCTTATCTCGAAAGCGATATGGCGGACAAAGTTGCGGTGTTCGATCTTTTTTATCGTCCCGCGCCCAACTTAGAGTTTGCGGTTGCGGCAGGGCTGGAACAAGCGGTAGCCCTTATAAAAAATCTTCATTTTAGCGAAGAGGATATAACTTATCTTAGATCCTTAAATACTTTTGGCGAAAAGTTTTTCAACAGAATCAAAAACTTTAAATTCACTGGCGATATTTATGCGGTGAGGGAGGGGGAAATCGTCTTTCCTCACGAGCCGATTGTCACAGTAAGAGCAAAACTGTTCGAGGCGCAACTGGTAGAAACCGCTTTGCTTAATATTATCAATCACCAAACCCTCATTGCCACCAAATCGTTAAGAATCACGCAGGAAACCGAAGGCGCTGTTTCGGAATTCGGACTTCGCAGAGCACAAGGGCCCGACGCAGGGATATACGGCACGAGGGCAAGTATTATTGGAGGATGCAAATCTACTTCCAATGTGATTGCAGGGCAGATGTTCGGTGTCAAAGTTGGCGGTACCCACGCGCACAGTTGGGTGATGAGTTTCTCTACCGAGCTGGAAGCCTTCCGCAAGTATGCCGAAATTTACCCGTCTAATTGTCTGCTTTTGGTGGATACTTATGACACCCTCAAAAACGGTGTTCCCAATGCGATTACCGTATTTAATGAGCTGAAAGCAAAAGGGTACCAGCCTGTCGGGATAAGGATAGACAGCGGCGACCTTGCTTATCTTACCAAACGGGCGCGCAAAATGCTGGACGAGGCGGGGCATCACGATGCCAAGATATTCGCAAGCGGCGACATAGACGAACACATTATTTCGGCGCTGAGAGTTCAAGAGGCAAAAATCGATGTTTGGGGCATTGGCACCAAGTTGATTACCTCTTCTCCCCAACCTTCTTTGGGCGGAGTTTACAAACTCGCGGGGATAGAAGAAAACGGCGTTATGGTTCCCAAAATGAAAGTTTCGGATACCCCAGAAAAGATTACCAATCCCGGATTCAAAACGACTTACAGGATTTACGGGCCCGACGGCATGGCGGCGGCGGATCTCATCGCGCTGCGAAACGAAGTGTTCGATACCTCTAAGCCGCTCACTATTTTCCATCCTCTCGAAACATGGAAAAAGAAAACCTTTACGGATTATACCCTCAAAGACCTTATGGTGCAGGTATTCAGCGGCGGTGAATTGGTATATAAAATGCCTTGTCTTGCCGATATCGTAAAGTACGCCAAGCAATCCAAAAACGAACTATGGGAAGAATACAGACGGCTTATCAACCCGCATGAATATAAAGTAGACTTGTCCGAAACCCTCTATCTGCTGAAACAAAGATTGCTGAATGAGGCAAAATAAATTACAAATATGGATAGTTTAGTTTGGAGTGTGGAGAGTGGAATTATAGGTAAAAATAATGCTATAATTCTAGAGCGATAGCGAACCCTTAAGAGTCCGACGCCGAGCCGTAAGATTTGTTTCTAGATAACAAAAACAAATCTGTACGCTTTTGCGACAAAGAATAGGCAAAAGCGTCATAGGTGAGGAATGGCGCCCAAAGTATTAAGCCGCCATTTTACGACTGAGATCGGAAGAGCGTCGTGTAGG
>JAQVTZ010000126.1 GCA_028699795.1 Clostridia bacterium
GAACAAGCAAAGGAAGTAACGCGGCCGCAACGACAAGACCTGCGCTGACCAAACTTTTTACGGTTATCTTAACGGCAATATTGTTGCTTTTTAATACATTTTCCAACATACTACAAACGCCTCCTTATCCTGCGTTGTCTATATTATTCTTTTTCTTCGTTTGTCCCTACCTCTTCTTTATTTATATGTACCACCAACTGATTAAAGGGAATCTGAATACCGTGCTCATCAAATAAAAGCTTCATTTCTCTACATCCCCCACGGCAAATTGCTTCTCAAAAAGAAGAAAAATACCCGATATTGTGTCTTCAATAAGACTTTGGGCGCCGAAGCTGATTGCGAGCGCAAGGATACCGGCGCCGGCAAGAAGAGTTTTGGTTTCGACTCCCCATGCGTTGAGTATCATATTTAGAAAACGATTCGGGCGGCGACCCGCTTGTCTTACTTTCCATATAATTATATTACAACAGCTTGTTTATTTTTGCAATACGGTAAAATTCAAGAATAGTATCAATATTGTAGGTTTGTCCAACATGGTGGATAAACCTACACCACACTCCACACTCTAATATGATTGACTTTGCTTTTTTAAAGGTATATACTTATAAAAATTTTGAACTTGTCAAAAGGGAATCGATAACGAATATGGACTTAGAATCTGTCAAGAAAGCCGAACAGGCAAAGAGCTATTTTTACGAGGGTTACAACTGCGCGCAAGCCGTTGCCCTTGCGTTTCAGGAAGAACTGAATATTGAAAAAGAAACCTTAGTCAAACTTTGCTCCTCTTTTGGAGGCGGAATGGGAAGACTGCGCGAGGTTTGCGGAGCGGTTTCGGGTATGTTTATGGTGGCGGGGATGCTTTACGGCTATGCCGACCCTCGGGAGAAAGCAGACAAATCGGCCCATTACAAGTTGATTCAAGAACTTGCGGACCAATTCAAACAAGAAAACGGTTCGATTGTTTGCCGCGACCTGTTGGGAGTCAAAAGAGATACCTATGTACCTGACGACAGAACGAAAGAGTATTACAAAAAACGCCCTTGCGCGGACTTGGTGTATCAGTGCGCAAAACTTACTCAAGAATTGATAAACAAAAAATCCTCAAGTAATATTATCGATACTTTATGACAAGGAACGGCGATGAAAGGCACAACTTCCTATACCAATTAAATCGTTCGTTTTTCGACAAAAAACAACCTAATTTTGCCAAATATAACATATAATGGTAAAAACATTTACTTTCTTACATCAATGTGCTATAATTTTTTTAGGCAAATCCCCGGAGGAATCTCTTGAATTTTTCTATTCTGGACAACATAGACATCGCCGCTTTTGTCATAGATATCGATACCCACGATCTTATCTATGTCAACAAATTCGGCATGGATACTGCTTTCCAAAATGACAATACCCATCAAAATCCCAAGTGTTATAAGTATATCTTCGGCAATAACACGCCGTGCGAGTTTTGCAGTACCAAAAATCTGAGCGAAAAGAGCAGTTCTATTTGGGAGCATTATAACGATAAAACAGACTCTTATTGTTATATTTTAGACAAACTGGTGATGCATGGGGGCAAACTGGTCAAGCTTTCTCTGCTTATTGACATTGCGGATATAGATAACAACTTCCAAAATGTACTTACCAATCTCCAAGCCGAACAAAGCATGATCAAATGCGTAAAAACCCTCACTTCCGCAGGAGATATCGACACCTCGATTCGTTCTGTTTTATCCAATATTCTTAGTTATTACGATGCCGACAGGGTCTCTATTTTCGAAATAGATTGGGAGTCGGGTACTGTTTCCAACACTTATGAGAGTTGTAGCGACGGTACCGAATCCAAAATTAACGAGTATGGAGAGATTCCACTATGCATCATGGATTTTTGGATACAACAGTTTAAACAAAAAAAATACATCTCTATCGGCACTTCACAAGAAGAAACCGATACCGAAAAAAAACAATTTTTACTAAACCAAAACCTCGAAGCTTTGCTTGCCATTCCGTTTTATTATAACGAGACGGTTTTCGGTTTTCTTTCGGTAGAGAATCCCCGCAAGCATCACGCGAACATCAAGTATTTGCGCAATCTTGCCTATTTTATTTCCAACGAGATGCTCAAACACCGTATCCACCAAAAAAACGAGTATCTCAGCTATCACGACACACTTACAGGTCTCTATAACCGCAACTATTATAATGCGTTTCGCACCGAATTCAAACAACGCAAACCCCGCAACACAGGGGTTGTCTTTGTGGATGTAAACGAACTAAAATACATCAACGACACTTACGGCCACGAGTGTGGCGACAAAGAGCTTATTCATGTGGCGCATGTCATCAAAAAGAATTTCCCTCGCGACATTATCTTCCGAATAAGCGGTGACGAATTTGTCGTAATTTGCGAAGAAATCCCGCAAGAAAAGTTTCTTGCCCGCATCGAGTCCATGTTGTCGGATTTTTATCATGAAGAGCAAGAAACCGTCACTTGTGGCTCGTATTGGACCGAAAGCTATATCAATCTCGACATGGCCGTCAATAAAGCGGATGAACTGTTGTATGTCAACAAACAAGAGTATCGCAAAAACAAAAAAAGATGCAGTGACCGTCGCCCGCATATGTTACAACAACTAATTCAAGATATCAAAGACGGCAAATATATGGTCTATCTGCAACCCATATCTCACTCTACCGACGAAAGCGTCTATTATGCCGAAGCGCTGATACGCTATCAAGACGGCAACAATGTCATATCTCCTGCAAACTTTATCCCGAATCTCGAAAAAGGATATATTATCTCCAATATCGATTACTTTGTGCTGGAAGAAGTTTGCAAAAAGCTAAAAGATTGGCTCGAGAGAGGCAAAAAGGATATGCGGATAGCAATCAATTTTTCCAAAATTACGCTCATGGAAGAAAGCTTTTTCGAAAAAGTCACTTCTATCTGCCGCAAACACGATACGGATGTCCGCAAGCTCGTGTTCGAAATGCCCGAAACCACCGATACGCTGGATCGCCCTCAGATGAACGCGCTTGTGCAAAGACTCTGCGCGGCGGGCTTTGGTGTAGCATTGGACGACTTCGGCAAAAAATACTCGTCTATCGATATGCTGATGTCTATCGATATGGACACCCTTAAGCTGGACCGCAATATTATCTCCCAAATCTGCTCCAGCGAAAAAAACAAAATCATCGTACAGTACATTATAGACATTGCGCACAATATCGGCATGAAATGCGTTGCCGAGGGCGTCGAGACCAAAGAACAACAAAAATTGCTCAAAGATATGCGTTGCGATTACATACAGGGCTATGTGTTGGGCAGGCCGATTGCGATATCGGAATTCGAAGATACTTACCTTTCTAATTAACGATTTTTCTTGTTTTCTAATTATGTAGATATAGCAAAAAAACCTTCCGTTTTTTTACAATGCTTTTTTGTTGTTCCTTCCAAAATCTATGTTATACTGTTTTAAAATAAGAAGATTTTTTTAATCTAGGAGAGTAAAAATGCCAAAAGACTACTTAGCGGTGTTTCTAATTGGCGGAATCATTGCCGCGACCATTATCGCGATGAGCCTGTTTTTCTTGATAAAATCTGTAAAAAGAGCGAAAGAAATAGGTATGAGCGCAGATAAAATCAAAACCGCCATAAAAACCAGCGCGCTGTTCTCTATTGTGCCGTCTATCCCCATCGTAATCGGAGTCGGTATTATGATGAGTTTTTTGGGGCTTGCGATCCCCTGGATTCGTCTTACGGTAATCGGCGCGTTACAATACGAGATTATCGCAATGGATCAAGTAAGTCTCACCCAACAAGCGGTAATATCGGATACTTTGGTTGCCACCGCGCTTATTATCATGACGATAAGCATTATCTCAGGACCGCTGTTCAATATCTTATTTTACAAAAAATTTAAAAACAAACTGGAAGATTTACAAAAAAATAATCAAAAATTGTTGGATACCATCACAGGATCGCTGTTGGGCGGTATCCTTGCAGGTCTCGCCTCTTATATCATTATTGCCGCATTCTTCTCCAACAGCTCCGCTCCCGAACAAGAAACGGTGACAGCGACGGCAAACGGCTACCTTACGCTCATAACACTGGGCGTATCCATGTTGGTGATGATCGTTTGCGGCTTACTCCTCAAGGTCTTTAAGTGGAAGTGGCTCGAAAACTATGCCCTGCCGATCACCATTTTGGCATCTATGGCAGCGGCTTACGGACTAAGCTTTGTCCCCGCGTTTGCATAAGGAGGTTGAGACTCATGAAACTTGCCAAAAACAAAAAGAATGATAGCTATACCGAAAGCCTGCACCGTACAGGACGAATCTTTTCTTTGATATGCCTTCTGCTTATCGGGACAGTGCCTGTTATTTACTGCCTTTCCGCAGGCGTATCTCCCGATTGGGGGCTGGTTGTTTCTAGTTGGAGCTTTATTTTAAGCTATCTTGCAATAGGGCTGATAGAAGCCATAAGTTACGCGCCCCTTTTGGGCGTAGGCGGCCAATATCTCGCTTTTATCACGGGCAACATCAGCAATCTGAAGCTCCCTTGCGCGCTTAACGCGCACAATATATTAAAGACGCCGCGGGACACCGAGGAGGGCGAAATTGTTGCCACCATCGCAATATCCGTTTCCTCTATCGTTACCACATTGATAATAATATTGGGACTCATTCCGCTTGCCATCTTCGGCGGCGATATCGTAAAGGTGCTAGAGCCTGTTACGCCTTATGTTATCCCCGCGATTTTCGGCGGCTTGGGCGTGGTACTCCTCTCCAAATATTTCAAGCAGACCATTATCCCTCTCGGCATTTTGCTTGTCGTGTGTCTGGTTACTTTTCTTATGGGTATGGATTTGGGACAATCCACCATGCTTACCGTCGGCATGATTGTATCGCTTATTACAGGTTTTATCATGTACGGCATCCAAAAAAAGAAAGCAACGAAATAATCGGTATGATACCGCAGGACAGCCCTGCACCCGCGTCTAACAACACTTCCGCCACAGGGGTAAGCAAAACAACTGCTTGCCCCTTTTATTATGCTTTTTAAGAAAAGAAAATCGCCATAATTGTTGGCGTACACAACAGCAAACCCGTCAAACACAGGAGTTATGGAGAGACGGCTTGTATGGTTTATTGGTATTTTCAAAGCTTGTTTCACTTGTTATAAACCTGTACCCCCTATCGTTTCTTGATAAGATTTCTCTTGTACTATTATCTACAAAAAAACGGATGCGGCATTATTGCCGCATCCGCTATTTTGGTGATTATTTCATTTGTTTAGGCAGGCGTGCCGAACTTCACAAATGAATTGTAATGCAGTAGAT
>JAQVTZ010000127.1 GCA_028699795.1 Clostridia bacterium
CTTCCCTTACTGCGGTTACGGTGCCGTTTATCGGGTTAACAACTACCGCGCAAAACGAGGAAGCAAGGTTGTCTTATGTTTTCGGCAACACGATTGTAAGGATTGCTTCGGTAACGGTACGCAACACCCAAACGGATATTGCAGTGAATGCAGACGCGTTCCAAGGGATGACGGCGCTCGCTTCGTTAACCTTGAGTGACGGCGTAACGACGATTGCCGAAGGCGCTCTTGCTGATTGCCCGATACAATCTTTAGACCTTATATTCGTAGGAGCAACCGCCGCAGCGACAGGCGCAAACGCCGTGTTGGGATACTTATTCGGTTTTGCAGCGGTTCCTGACGCCTTTACCATACAACAAGATATCAATGAAACCGAAAGCGTATACGCTTATATTCCCGCAACGCTTACCGATGTTACGGTCCAAAATGCGCCCGATTACGGAGCGTTCTCCAATATCACATCGTTACAATCTGTTACGGTTCGCGGTGGTGACACACTGGGCAAAAATCTGATAGCAGGTTGTACGGCATTAGAAACTCTTACGGTGCCTTTTGCCGGAGCCTCGGCGGATGCAACAGGAGCGAACAGCGCATTGACCTATATTACGGGAAGCGCTCTGCCCGCCCTTACGACACTAAAAATAACG
Organism: Clostridia bacterium; assembly: GCA_028699795.1. GTDB lineage: Bacteria > Bacillota > Clostridia > Christensenellales > DTU072 > Firm-09. The sequence continues at coordinate 648 of JAQVTZ010000127.1, forward strand.
GCGACTTCCGTCCTTACGGCGGAAACTTTGCCCTTGGGCTTCCCGATACAAACCTTAGAAATAGGCGGCAATCTGTCGTCCTTGCCGCAAGGATTGCTTGCGAATTGTCCCAATCTCGTACATCTTATGATACCTTTTGCGGGTGCTTCGTCAACCGCGACAGGGCAGGATGCGCTGTTCGGTTATCTGTACGGCTTTGCGGCTACGTCCACAACAACTACGGTAGAGCAGTATTATGGCGAAGAAGCTTCCGAGGTTGCTTACAGCGAAATACCCGCCAGTCTGACCTCAATTGTATTAACAGACAATTCCGATATCGGCTACGGCGCGTTCTACAATATGTCGGAACTCCGAAATCTGACGCTCAATGCCGAAGTTTCAATAGGTCAAAAAGCTTTTTATAATTGCGTGCGCTTACAAAGTATCAGTATAGGCGGGAACGCAAAAATAATGAGCGTAGGCGCGTACGCATTCTATGGCGCCGCCTTCGAATCCGTTACCATCTCCGCCGATGTAGAAACAATAGGGGCATACGCTTTTGCCGGTTGCGACAATCTTGTTTCGGTTTCTTTCGAGACGGGCTCTCATTTAAAATATGTGCACGAATATGCCTTCGCAAACTGCACGGCTTTGCAAAACATTGCATTGCCCGACGGTACGCAGAGCGTTGGCGCCAATGCTTTTGACCATTGTTCGGCGCTTAGTTCCGCGGTGATACCTTCTACCGTTACAGAAATGGGCGCTGCATTGTTTAAAGATTGTCCCAACCTCGTATCACTAAGTTTACCTTTTGCGGGGCCCGACGATACAGCGGTGACAGCGCAACATAAGCTGGGATACTTATTCGACGAGTCTTCTTCTAATGTCAATGTACCGCTGTCACTCCAAACGCTCCATATTACGGACGCAAGTTTCTTGGCAGACGGAGCTTTGCAGGATACACATTTGACCGCATTATTCCTTAATGAAGGACTTCTTATTATAGAAGAGTCCGCAGTAAGAAATGTGCCGCTCCAAAGCATAACAATACCCTCGACCGTACTGGTTGTCAATAAGTATGCGTTTGCCAATACCGCGATACAATCGCTTTCGTTTGCCGCAAACAGCGTACTGCATACCTTAGGCGACAATGCCTTTGACGGATGTGTTTCTTTAGGGGATGTCGTACTACCCGACAGTGTGACTTCTATCGGTTCGGCAGTATTTGCAGGGTGTCTGCTGAATATCCGTTTTTCAGTACCTTTTATTGGCGCGACCCGCGCTGCGACAGGCGCGAACGCCGTATTGGGTTATTTCTTCGGCACTTCTGGAAGCGGAGTTACCCAAAAATATGCAGTAGACCAAACGGGGATCTTTGCGATACCCGCCTCACTTATGAACATTATGGTGACTTCGGCAACCTCTATAGGGTATGGCGCTTTCTCAGGGTGCGGAGCGATTCGCAATATCAGCATCAATAACGGCGTGAATACGATTGGCGCGTTGGCGTTAGAAGGTTGTATTTCGCTTGAAAGTCTCATCTTGCCGTTTGTCGGGGAATCCGCAAATTCGGTAGATACCAAAGCTAGGATGCAACATGTCTTCGGACTCGGAGTAAACAGCGGCATCCATCATGTGGAAACCGTAAGTATTACTTCGGCAATCACAATCGCTTCGGGAGCCTTCCACGGTATGACGGGGCTCAAGACGGTGAGCATTAACAATGTGACATCGATTGCGCAAGGTGTCTTCGAAGGTTGTATGGCGCTCGAAGACCTTACGGTGCCTTTCATCGGGGCGCAAAGTTTCCATAATAACAATGACATGCTATTATTGGGATATTGGTTCAAGAGTGTTGCGCCATCTGCGTCCGGCGCTGTCGGACAGCCTTACGGAGACGGTCCAACAGAAATTGCTTACGCCGAAATCCCCACGGGGATCCACCGCATTACCGTGACGCATGCGTCCAAAATAGGCTACGGCGCGTTATCCTACTTAACAGAATTGACTTCGGTATCTATGAATAACGGGGTAAGCGAAATCGGCAAAAATGCCTTAAAGGGGAGTTACAATATCGAGTCTCTCACGGTGCCTTTTATCGGATTATCCAGAAACGCAACTTCCAATGCGGCGAAAATCACCTATATGTTCGGCAGTTCTCCCTCCAACCTCACTGTTGTAAATGTGACGGATGCCATAAGATTAAGCACACTTGCATTTGCCAGTAACACCAAAATTACAACGATTACACTGGACGGGAACATCACTTCGATAGACAACAATGCATTCAGCGGACTGACGGCTCTAACCCAAATTACAATACCCGCAAGCGTCACTACGATAGGAGAGAGCGCATTCGAGGGCTGTACTTCGCTGGTATCCGTCACTTTTGCCCAAGATACCGCTCTTACCGTAATCGGAGAAGACGCCTTCAAAAACACGGCGATTCTATCGCTTACGATACCGTCTACGGTAACAAGTATTGGAGAGGGTATTTTGGAAGGTTGCAACAATCTTGAAACGCTTACAATTCCTTATATTGGCGCTTCCGCGGATGCAACCGAACAAGAGGCTTTGTTGGGATATGTGTTTGGACTTTCGCAAACTTCGAGCATGCAGACCACCACACAAATTTATAACGATAATAACGATGCCGTTTATACGGTTTTCCCCGACAATCTGTATCAATTGACGGTTACTTCCGCGACGGAAATCGGGTACGGAGCTTTACATAACTGTTCCAGCATTACCGAGCTTTCTCTTAACAGCGGAATCACGGACATTGGAAGATATGCTTTTTCCAATTGTGTCAATCTTACCTCAATTGTGGTACCGGATAGCGTCAATACGATAGGCAGCGCGGCATTCTCGGGTTGTGCCTCCCTCGAGTCCATGACCTTGCCTTTTGCAGGTACAAACCGTACGGATACCGGCGCAATCGCTTTGTTCGGCTATATTTTTGGTACAGTAAGTAACGGTTCTCCCGGGGCGACCGTGCAATATTTTAATGCGGTAAGCAGCCGTACTTACTATATCCCCTCTACGCTAAACACGATTGTGATTACTTCCGCGGCAAAGCTGGATTACGGTGTATTCTATAATCTGTCAGGCGTAACTTCAATCACTCTTAACGAAGGGATTTCCGCGATACCTGCTAAGGCGTTCTACCAATGCTCTTCGGTGGTGTCGCTTGTGATTCCCGATACCGTCACCAGCATAGAAGGCGGCGCGCTGGAAGGGATGAATTCGTTGGTGTCGCTTACTGTGCCGTTCGTCGGCGCATCGGCTGCGGCAACGGGCGTTCAATCGCAGTTTGGCTATATTTTCGGTGAGGCGCAAGAATACGGACCCAATGTCATGAAGCAATCTATTTTCATAGGGGATACAGAGGTAAATACGCTGTTCCGAATTCCTTTCGCGCTCCGCGATGTCACGCTTACGGGTATTACTGCAATCAAAGACTACGCATTCTATAACTGTTCCAACATTGCAACCGTTTCAGTAACCGAGGGGATTACCGCTATCGGTGATTATGCTTTTGCAAACGCTTCGTCTCTATCGGCAATCTATGCGGATTTTGCCGCCCTTATTACGATTGGTGACAGCGCGTTCGAAAATTGCCGCTCCTTTTTGGGGATCGACCTTTCGCAAGCATCACTTTTAGAACAGTTGGGGACTCGCGCGTTTTGGGGTTGTTCTAGTTTATCGTATGTCAATCTTCCAGCAGGGCTCAACAATGTGCCGCTCGATGCTTTCGGCGGCATATAGACTCACCTATCAACAAAACACAAAGCAATTCGCTGTATCATGCATTTTTAATGTGTCACAGGAACAAGGATAAGTATGAATCTCAAAAAAATAGAACTATTCGGGTTTAAGTCTTTTGCGGATAAAACAGAAATTGAATTCAAATCCAATATAACCGGTATCGTAGGCCCCAACGGTTGTGGCAAGTCCAATGTAGCCGATGCTGTCAGGTGGGTGTTGGGCGAGCAAAGCCCTTCGGTTTTGCGGTGCAAAAAAATGCCCGAAATCATTTTCGGCGGCACCACCAACCGTAAATCGCTGTCTTATTGCGAAGTTTCTTTGTATCTCGACAACGAAACCAGACACTACCCCGTGGATTACGACGAAGTCGTTATTACACGCAAACTTTACAGAAGCGGAGATAGTGAATATTACATTAACCGCAATATTTGCCGCTGGCGCGACATTATCGACCTTTTCCGTGATAGCGGCGTCGGCCGTGAGGGGTACAGCATTATCGGGCAAGGTAAGATAGAAGAAATTTTGTCGGCAAAACCCGAAGCAAGAAGGCAGATTTTTGAAGAAGCCGCAGGGATCAGCAGGCACAAAGCACGCAAGCATGAAACCGAAAGAAAATTGGATCGTACAAGGGATAACCTGTCCCGAATCAGCGATATTTTACACGAAGTTTCAGGCAATTTAGGGCCATTGGAGCAGGAAGCCAAAGATGCGGCCAAAGCGCGCGACCTAAAAAGAAAGTTGAAACAGCTGGAAGTGCGTTATTTTTTACACCAGTGCGAAAATACATCGTCCGAAAGAGAAAAAGTGCATCAATGCCTCGAAAAAATTTCCCGTGACTATGCGGCCAAAGAAGAAGAACTTAAGTCCGCTACTGCCGAGTACAATGCCGCGATGATGGATTCCGTTAACAGCGACCTTTACGGCAACCGCTTGCGCGACCAAAT
>JAQVTZ010000128.1 GCA_028699795.1 Clostridia bacterium
AACCCGTAGCAAGAATGGCACATTGCGCGAAAATATAACAAGTAACAGCGGCAAGATTGTCGAGGTAAATAGCCCCACACAAGCCAACACGATTAACAAAGTAGATACTTCTACCCTGACAAACACAAACATTGTTATCACAACAACATCCACAAAGAATATACGGATTGCGTATTTAACAATGGGTAGCGAGCACGCCGTAGGAGTATCGATGTTGGCGCGCGCCATGTATGCCATTTGGAAAGGCTGACCGCCCGTATGCCAAGGTGTAATATTGTCGTAATATTTGCCTAGTATTGCCACCCTGAGCGCAAGCCCGATACGGTTGCCATAACCGCACTCTTTAATTAAAGCAAAGTACCCTACCGCATCGCAAAGCACATGTACACAGTAAGCCGCAAACCCAAAAATAAAAAAGATAAGGTTTTTGCTTAGCACATTGGCAAGCGCGGCAGCCCCTGCAAATGATGCGGTTTCGTCTTTGAGTTCGAGCATCAAAACAACGCCTATCGCTATGACATTAAACAATACGAATGCCGCCGCAAGACAAGCCTTGCGTATCTTGTCTTTTTTGGTCTTCGCTTTGGTAATTCCCACTTCGGGTAACGCAACACTAGGGCCTTGACGGTCCTTGTTTTGCGCTGTTATCTGCTTTTGTCCATCTTCGGCGGCTCTCTTAACCGCTTGTTCGGCAGAAAATGTGTTGCTTGCATCGCTTGCGTCTGCCTTATTGTTTATCATATGGCAACTTTGCTCCTTGACATCATTTTATCATATCTCTCATGAATTATCAATACTTTTTATTTGCCTTAAATTATATTATTAGTATAAAAATAAAGGCGTATTTTGTATAAAACTCATTGCAAAATATCATTTATTATTATATAATTAAAAAAACTATTCATTGGGGGTCATAATGTATCCTGCCGTTAAAAAGCTTCATATTTTTGTTATTGTACTTTTAATTTTTGCTATCATCGCCGCAACATTCAGCGTATTTGTCACGATTGTTAGAAACAACGCACCCGCCCCTGCCGCTACCATAGACCCGCCTATTTGGCCAGATATGCCTGCCAACACCAATCCCAACCTCAAATATTTCGGTTATTACCACTTTTCAGAACCCGAAGCCATCAATGCGGTTGCAGAAATGGGCAACGCCAATGTTGCAAAAGCGGACGCCGATTGTCTGGACGAAATCGCAAACCTTGCCGCAAAAGACTTCAAAATCCTTATCATGACAAGACATATCTTTTTCAAAAGCGGCGAACTTAAACCCGACTATCAACAAATCTGGGAACAAACTAAAATAAACCTTGCTCCTTATATGGACAATATCATAGGTTTTTATGTGGACGAGCCAATGTGGACAGGTAAATCCCAAGAAGCCTTCCAAACTTCTTGCCAAATCGTAAGACAAGATTTCCCCGACAAAATCATGATGGCGATGGTGTGTTGGTTTTCGGTAATCACTCCTGATTTACTCGGATACGAGCCCGATGAATATTTTAAGTATTGCACAGATCTCGGTTTCGATTATTATCACCCTTGGGATAAAGACTATTTTCTGTATAATGTCAATGTTTTCAAAACAAAAGTAGCGGTTCATAACCAAAAAATATGGCTTTCCCCCAAAGGTTTTTATGTGGCAGATCATGATAAAAGCATTAACTGGTTAAATGAAGATACTACTTTACCTCACGGGGACGATATTGTCAACTGGATTAAAGGCTGCTACGAAGTAGCGGTAGAAGACCACGAAATCGTCGGGTTCTTTACTTTTGTTTATGGTAGCGACAGCGAAATCGATAGCTACGACCATTGGCTCGCCCAATATTTTGATGTAGACGGCGAGTTCTATCGCAAAGACATCCGCGAACTCTATATAGATATAGGCAAAGCGATTATTGCCAACGACAACTAGAGTTTCCCAAATAGGAACCTCTATTTAGCACCTTCGAGGAATTTCGGATGAATTTTCGAGTAGAAAATCGCCGTTTTGACGAAGTCAATAGCAGCGTTATTGTCGAGGAAAATAGGCGGTTTTATGCCGAAAAGGCGCTTAAATTACCGAACAGCGTTTGCATTTTGGGTTTGGCAGTACAATATGCCACAAACCCAAAATGGCAAGCGGGGGCTAAATAAAGTTTCCTAAATAGTAATAATATACCAACAACAAAGGGGCTACTCATACGAGCAGCCCTCTCTTTTTCTTTCTATTTATTTTATTTTATCGCGATTGATTATCAATTTTTTGGGTTATGCCAACGATTGCCGCAACAAGCGCGACGATGGGACCGCCCAAAGCGATAAGCCATGTGGGGTGCCATAACCCCGTTATTACGGCGACCAGCAAATATGCCGCGACACTAAGCCAAGACAATCCGAATAATATAATCGCCATGGGAATCTTTTTTTTGCGGAAATAGACAAAGGTGAACGCCGAAGAAGCACATAAGAAGAACGGGATAAATGGGAACAATACCCAAGCTTTGGCGGGCCCTACCGGTGTAGCGAATGCGGTAACAAAAAAAGCGACAAGAGTAATCAGCACGGTATAAGACCCGATAATAAGACCGGTTAGCGCGTGTCTGTTGAGCATAGTATTGCTTAGTATTACTTTGGCAGTAGCGTAAATATAAATAATACCCGCCATTGCCGGAAAAACAATAATTGCCGCAAGGCCCCATTCACCAGTACCAAAAGATACAGCAATATAAACAGCTACCGCAATAAGAGCGAAGGTGAGCATAAACAACACATCACGCAAAAAGCGTTTATCCCGCAAAGCGTGAATTGGGTTACTCGCAAGCTTTTTTAGGGTATCCGAATAGTCGCCTAAGCTATCAATGCAGCTATGGTATATTTCGTCATCGGTTAGCGATTTGTCTTCTTTGAGCTCCATCGCGCGGGACATCAAGTTCCCCAATAGTTCCTCTCTAAAGTCGCTTGCCTCTCTGCTGTCGGGCAGAGATTTGAATTGCCTGTCCAAATGCTCTTTAAATCTGTTGAACAGCACGTCAGTTACCTCCTATCAATAAATTATTTAGTATTCTGTTAATTTCTTTCCATGTTTGAATATCGGATAAATATACTTCGCGGCCTTTGGGCGATATCTTGTAATACTTGCGCCGCGCGCCGCCTACGCCGTCGCCCCAGTAGGTCGTAATAAGACCTTCTTCCTCCATGCGTTTAAACGCGACATAAATGGTAGCGTCCTTGATGTCAATGAGGCCTTCGCCGCCTTCAATAATCTTTTTTGCGACTTCGTAGCCGTAGCTGTCGCCTTCTGAAAGTATCCTTAGGATAATCGTATCCGTATGCCCTCTCAGGATATCACCGCTTGCAGCCATTTTTCCTCCTTTAGATAGTATGCAAACATATAAGCTATACAATCTGTTTGTATACTTATTATAACACATTCTATTCGTTTGTAAAGCTATTTTTGAAAGTTTTTTAAATTTTTAAAGAAACCCATAAAAAAAGGTGTCTCATTCATAAATAATGAGACACCCCTACTATACACTTAATAAAAGGAACTTTTTATTTCGTGCCGAACAAGCGATCGCCGGCATCGCCAAGACCGGGAAGAATATAACCGTTTTCGTTTAGGCATCTGTCTAGCGTAGAGATATAAATTTGTACATCGGGATGCGCTTTGGCAACGGTTTCGACACCGTAAGGCGCAGCAATAATATTCATCAATCTGATATTTTTGCAACCTTGCTCTTTTAGTAAATCGATTGCGGCAACGGCAGAACCTCCGGTGGCCAGCATGGGATCCAACACAATTGCCACTTTGTCTTCAATTCCGTCGGGTAACTTGCAGTAGTACTGTTTTGCTTCCAGCGTGCTTTCGTCACGATACAAACCGATATGACCGACACGCGCCGTAGGGAACAGCGTATGCACACCGTTTACCATACCGAGACCCGCGCGCAAAACAGGTATGACGGCTATCGAGTTTTCTACCACCATCGTTTGTTCGGTGCGTTCTAGCGGAGTCATAACCATCACCTTTTTGGTGGGGATATCCTTGAAACATTCGTAGGTTAAAAGTGTTGTAATTTCTTCTACCAATTCGCGAAACTCTTTGGTCCCTGTTTCTTTGTTTCTTAGGATTGCCACTTTATGTCTGATAAGCGGATGGTCGATAATGGTTACATTTTTGTATTCTTTCATGATTTACTCCTTTGTTGGCAACAGACGATTGTCTCAATTTTTTATATTGTACACTATCGGGATTGTAAATTCAACCCTTAACCCGTATTTGATATCGCTTTATTAACGGTAAATGTTTATGGGAAGCGTATAAGGAGTAAGCCCCTTCAATATAGCCCCTATCGGTATCGATTGCGTGGCGTATACGGTAAAGGCGCCGTTTCCCTCTACCGCAACGGTGGAAGCGAATCTGAAATGGCTTCCCAACGCGCCAAATTCGTGATCGTAAGGAGTCATATCTTTATCCGAGACGGAAGGAAGTAGTTTATAACAATCGTTATTTATTTCTAAAGGATAAAGATATAGGGTGTCACCGTAATTGGGCAATCCTCCCCCGCCGATATTGCGGTTTTGCATACCGATTACCCATAATGCGTTATCGGTATCGGTAATGAACGCTACATTGTTATCTTCACCGCTTCCTCTTTTGCGGCTGTCAGGATGCATCCTGCATTTCGACCAGCTTGGCTTTTCCTCTTTGTTATGGGGGATATCCGAAACAAAAAATGTAAATTCCGAATCGCAAAGCAAAATCTTTTCAACTCCATCCTCTGTTCGATATGTTGTAGCGCCTACCATAGAAGAATGAAAATTTTCTATGCCGCACGAATGGTATAAATACACCTCTTCTCCCTTATTGAGTGGAGCAAGATGATACACGCAAAGAAACGCGCCAGTGTTCTGTCCGTTATCTTGGATAACGACATACAAATAATCACCCGCCACCTGCATTCCTCCCGTATGGGACATGTCTTTCCCTTTTTGGCGGGGAGTATAAAGTTTTTGCACAATACCATTTTGGTCGAAAATATAGATAATTCCCGTATCATTATCGGGATAATGCCCGTTTATCGTAATAATAATATATTCTCCGTAAACGCCCATCCCCTGTATATGATTGACATTGAGCTTAATTTCACTCATGTCAAACCCGTCTAAGGAGGGCGCATTGCCTTGAACACCTTGTGAAGTAATCATTTCAAAATTTTGAACGACATTTTGCGCTTTCACGGCAACGAATCCCGCAGCGTAAATTGTTCGCGCTTTCATGTTGGCGACGCGCATCACGAGCGACAAAAAC
>JAQVTZ010000129.1 GCA_028699795.1 Clostridia bacterium
CCGCCTCGATATCCAATGTTACTTTGTTATCGTGATGCGTTTGCAACACTTTCATGTCCGATATTCTTGCTTTGTGGTAAGTAACAAGCCCGATATTGCCGCTGATACCGCTAGGCGTAAGCACGGGGCCCCAATCCCAACCGAAATGGCATTGAGGCTTGCGAATCAAGGGGATTCCCGTAAGGCCGTTATTGTTGACAGGGCAACGATGTTTCTTTTGCTCTCTTTTTACATAACTTACGGGAGAAAAAAACCTTATCTCAATACTATTTTTGCCGACTTTGAGATAAGGCTTACTGTCAAATTCGTATAATAGATGTGTGTTTTGCGCGCTTCCGATATGCTTGCCGTTAAGAGAGATATCACAAAGGGTATCCAATTGTTCGCAAACAAGCAAAACCTTGTCCGCCTTTCGCGCTTGTTCGGACAATTCGAACTCGCGGGTATATTCCCAATCTTTTTCGGATACCCAATATGCGTCCTTTTCATTGGTGCCGAGAAAGGGATCGGGAAGAATACCGTTTTGCATAAGATCCAAATAGTTGCACCCTGGCACTGCCGCATCCAACCATTGTTCCGTCCCCGCTTCTCTACATTTCCAATTCCCGTTTAAGCTGAGAAACATATCTCCTCCAAAAAATAATGGGAACCTTATTTCGTTCCCATTGTTGTTATCTTAATAATTTTTTGCAAATACTCTCGGCGGCTTTTTTGCCTGCGCCCATAGCCAGAATGACAGTCGCCGCGCCCATGACCGCGTCACCGCCCGCATAAACATATTCTATTGAGGTTTCGCCGTCTTCGTTTATTACAATCGTACCTTTGGGTGTAGTTTTCAAATTTTTTGTGGACTTAGGCAGCAAGGGATTGGGGCTTGTTCCTATCGCGACAATCACCATGTCACATTTTACCTCATATTCGCTACCCTCTACGCACATGGGTATTGCTCTGCCCCGCTCGTCGGGTTCACCCAGTACCATTTTTTGCAGTTTGATTCCCTCTACCTTTTTTTCTCCCAATATTTCGATGGGATTGTTTAACAATAAAAACTGTATGCCTTCCTCAATAGCGTTTTGAACTTCTTCTTTTCGGGCGGGAAGCTCGTTCATAGATCTGCGATACACAATCGTTACTTCTTTCGCGCCCATGCGCAACGCCGTGCGCGCCGCATCCATTGCCACATTGCCGCCGCCTATCACAACAACCCTTTCGCCAGTGATGACAGGCGTATCGCTATCCTTTTGGTATGCCTTCATGAGATTGATGCGGGTCAAATATTCGTTGGCGGAATACACGCCCGGCAGGTTTTCACCTTTCATTTTAAGAAACATCGGCAAGCCCGCGCCTGTTCCCAAAAAAACAGCATTGTACTCGCTACAAAGCTCTTCCAGCGAATAGGTCTTTCCTATCACCGTATCAAAGATAATCTTCACGCCCAGCTCTTTCAGTTTGTCTATTTCTGCCTGAACAAGACTCTTCGGCAACCTGAACTCGGGGATTCCGTATACTAAAACGCCACCTGCCTTATGAAACGCTTCGAAGACGGTTACCTCGAATCCCTCTTTGGCGCAATCCGCCGCGCAAGTCAACCCTGCGGGACCGCTTCCAACAACCGCCACACGCATCCCGTTGGAGCGTTTCGGTGCTTCTTGCGTTTCGCCGTTTTGAAGCGCATAATCGGCGCAGAAACGCTCTAATGCGCCGATGGCTACAGGCCCGCCCGATTTTGCGCGGATACAATATTTTTCGCATTGTTCTTCTTGGGGGCACACTCTGCCGCAAATAGCGGGAAGATTATTGGTGCTCTTGATAATCTTTGCGCCTTCGGCAAAATTTCCTTTGGCGACCTCGGCAATAAAGTCGGGTATATTCACATTGACGGGACAGCCCTTCACACATTTTGCGTCCTTGCAGTGCAAGCAACGAGCGGCTTCTTCCATTGCCATTTGAGCGGTATATCCTTTGTTTACTTCGTCGAAATTATGTCTTCGCGCATCTGCGTTTTGCTCCGGCGTCTTAATTCTTGGCCCTTTGTTGATTGTCATTTGTTCGCCTCCAGACCTCTTAATCTGCACAGATGCGCCTGTTCTTTCTCTTTATAAAAAGAAGAGCGGGAGATCGCCTCATCGAAGTCCACGAGATGCCCATCGAATTCGGGTCCGTCTACGCAAGCGTACTTGGTTTCTCCGCCCACGGTCAGCCTGCAGCCGCCGCACATGCCCGTTCCGTCCACCATAATGCTATTCATCGATACGGTCGTGGGGATGCCGAACTCTTTGGTTACGGCGCAAACCGCGCGCATCATCACCAGTGGGCCTACCGCCATAACCATGTCGTACTTATTGCCCTCTTCTAATAAACTCTTCAGCTTTTGGGTGACAAAACCCTTTTCTCCGTCCGAGCCGTCGTCTGTCATCACATAGAGGTTTTTTGCGTAACTCATAAACTCTCGTTTGTACATAACAAGCTCTTTGTTGCGCGCGCCCAATATCACATCGACGGGTTTGCCGATACCAAACAGGTTTTTTGCCTGAGGGAAAATAACGGCGCTTCCGATGCCTCCCGCGATCAGCAAAACATTAGAGTACCCTTCGAGGTCGGTGGCGTTGCCCAAAGGGCCCACAAAATTTGCAATACTGTCACCAGCTTGCAAGCGCGCCAATTTTTCTGTTGTCGCGCCCAAAGTTTGCACTAGTATCGTTACCGTACCAATGATTTTGTTGGTATCGCAAATGGTAAACGGCACGCGTTCGCCATCTTCATCTACACGAAGTATAATAAACTGTCCGGGACGCGCATTGTGCGCAACTGCCGCAGCTTCTATCACATATTCATTTACATTGGCTGCCAAACTTCTTTTTGTAATAATTTTAAACATTGTTTTGCCTTCTTATCAAGTCTATGAAGTGTTTCCTTAAAGGATTTGAGTATAATAATATCATAAACAGGCCCCCTACGCAAACGATTTTACTGCCCGTTCTAACGATTTTACTGCCCGTTCTGCTGTTTCGTCTCTTTCTCCGCTTTCTTTTCGGCAAGTTTGGCGTCGTTAATTTCTTTGACGCGCAAGCGTATTTTGTCTTCCCATGGGAGCATGACCATTCCGCTGATAAAGTCACGCGGCTCACAGGGAGGGCTGAACAAGTAACCTTGCATATAGTTAACATTGTTTTGACGCAAGTCGAGCATCTCTTCTACCGTCTCGACCCCTTGTGTAACAAGCATCAGATTTTTGTCGGAGCAATATTCCCTCACCATTTCAAAGACATCCGCCGTAATCCCTTTGGTTTTAGATTTGCGCCAAAAGTTACTTTCTATTTTAATAATATCAATGGGCAACTGTTCGAGCGTCGTAGGCGAATTGAACTCGGCGCCAAAATTATCTAGGGCAATCTTAAAACCGTACTCTTTTAATCTGTTAATGTTTGTCTTTGCGATTTCGGAATGAAAAAACAATCCGAAACTTGCGATTTCAAAAATATAATCTGCTGGGTTGGCTTTTAGTTTGCGGGCAATTTTGCGCATTTCGTCGGCAAGTTCGGGATTGAGGAGTTGCCGCTCCGAAAGATTGATGGTAACCGAAAGTTTGTTGTCGGGGTAGTTGTTTTTCCATACAAGATGTTGGCGTATCATTTGCTCGAAACACCAAAACCCGACCCAGTTAATGTCTCCCGTTTGCTCCATTACATAAAGAAAATTGGAAGGAGGGAGTACGCCCATGGTTCGATGCTTCCAACGAATCAGAGATTCGGAACCGTAAACCGCAAGCGTATTGGTATCTATAATCGGCTGATAAAAGAGCGTAAACTCTTTTTCTTTAATTGCATCTTGTATTTCTTGATAATATTTATATTCATCGGTTTCTTTGCTGCCCATTTGCGGGGTATAACAAGCGTAATTATTGGGGCCTGCTCTATGGCTTACCACCATGGCAAGCTCGAGGTTTTTGATGATGATATCCGCGGTATCTCCCGACGATGGAAACCCTGCTACCGCAACATTGATGCTTAACTCTATATTGTAAAGATTGGTAATTTCGATATCTTTTGAGAGGCTTTCTATAATAAGCTTCGCCAACCCTTCGACATCGAGATTAAACATATTTTTGACATATACAACAATACAATTATCTTTTTTGATCGCTACTTTGATGCCCCAAGGCAACAATTTATTGAGACGACCGCATATCTCTTTTTGGAATTCGGCGTATTGATTGTCGCCTAAGGTTTTGCGTACTGCCTCATAATCGTTGATATCGATTTGGTACAGATAAAAAACCGTTTTGCGTGATGCCACTGATATCATCCGCTCTATATACTTCTTTAACCAATCGAAAGAGGTAATCCCTTTATCGATGTGCATTTCGGAAAAGCTGGCTTGTTCTTTGCGGATACGATAAATGAGAAAGGCGATAACCAGCGCCAATCCAAGAATCATCAGCACCAAAAACAACACATAAACGCCAGAGTCGTACTCGGCGCAAAGAAGATTGTTAAGCATCCTTATTCACTTCCTTTATTAATTCTATCGCTTTGAGTCGTGGGACAGCCCTTGAAATCACATAACCTTGTACCATATCGCATTTGAGTTCACGCAACAAGTCCATTTGGTCCTGCTTTTCGACACCCTCCGCAATAATATCTAATCTGAGGTCTTTCCCGAGAGTTATGATGTTTCGTATAATTGATTTTGCATCCTCGCTTTCTACAATATCGTCTACCAAACTTTTATCTATTTTTAGCAGTGTCGCGGGCAACAGCTTGAGATGCAGCATCGACGAATACGCCACACCGAAGTCGTCTATATGAATTCCTACACCGCGATTTTTGATTATCGTCAGCTTGGCCACCGCCTCCTCGAAAGAGTACAACGCTGCGCCTTCGGTGATTTCGATATTAAATACGCCTTCTTTTAGCTTGTGTTTATGGAACATATCGAGAAATACGGAAGTAAATCCCGCTTGCATCAGTTGTATGGGCGAAACATTTACCGCAATCTGGATACCGCTGTCTTGAATCTCCGCGGCAAATGCCATCGCTCTGTCACAAATATAATTGCCGAGATCGATCATGCCGCCGTATTGCTCGGCAATTGAAATGAGTTCTCCCACATTGATTTCGGCGCTTTTGGGACCGATGATACGGCACAAGGCTTCGAACCCTACTATTTTATTCTCAGAAAGGGAATATTGCGGTTGGAAGTACGCTTCGATTTCGCCGTTGTCTACCATATCAATCAGCTTATCTACAAAGAAAAGGCGGCTTTCAAACATTTTCTGATG
>JAQVTZ010000009.1 GCA_028699795.1 Clostridia bacterium
TTTGCAGAACGCAAGGCAAAAGAAGAGAAAATCGTGCGTTATACGATTTCACCCGTAGAGAAGTAAGTGCGCCATGAATGCTGTGTTTGTAAATACAATACCTGCGGCAACGGCTATACCTGTCCAAGTTTCGACAGGGGATTCCTTCCTGATTGCACTGATTGGCATCCTTTTGGTGCTCGCCGTTTTGGTGGTGCTGATGGTCTGCATTCAAGTTATGGGGTTTGTTCTTATTAAATCTCCGCAATTTGTCGCAAAACATCCCCAACTTGCCACAAAGCTACTTAAACTGAAACATGTTTTCAAGCGCAAGAACAACCATACCCAACAAAACATTTCTGTTGCGGTAAAAACAGAGCATAAAGAGATAGCCAAAGGTACTTACGGCGACCTTACGCTCATCAATACCGATGAACGGGAAGCCGTCATGATTATGGCAATTGTCGCCGATGCAACCAAGACGCCTCTTAACGAGTTGCGTTTTAAATCCATAAAAAGAATAGATGGAGGAGCCCTTAAATGAAATACAAGGTAACACTCAACAATAAAATATACGAAGTAGAAGTCGAAAAAGGCGAAGCGGCAATCCTGTCGGAATATGAAGCTGCTCTCCCCAAAGCGGATGTTCCTCCCGCAACAGTCACGCCCGTGACCGCGTCTGTCGCTCCCCCTGCCGCTCCCGTTGCGGCCTCGGCAAATACAGTAAAAGCGCCTCTTCCCGGCAATATTCTCGCCGTAAAAGTAACCGAAGGCCAAAGCGTAAACGCGGGCGACATTCTTATTATTCTAGAAGCCATGAAAATGGAAAACGAAATCAAAGCACCTACAAGCGGTAAAGTTGGCAAAATCTTGGTAACGAAGGGCGCAACCGTGCCGACAGGCGCGCCGCTTATCGAACTGCTGTAAGGGGTCGTGCTATGAATTTAGGTGAAACATTAAAAAACCTTTGGAATACCAGCGGATTTGCCAATGCGGGCTGGCAACAAGCCATACTCATTGTGCTAGCCTTGTTTTTCTTGTTTTTGGCAATCAAAAAAAGGTTTGAACCCCTTCTTTTAGTTGGCATCGCTTTCGGTATGCTGCTTACCAATCTTCCCGTATCGGGCGTATTCAATCCCGAATTTTGGAACGACCCTTCGGGCGTTGAATATGTAAAAGTGTTGCAACAGGGCGGACTGCTGGATATTCTTTATATCGGCATTAAAACCGGTGTGTATCCCTGTTTAATATTTGTCGGCGTGGGCGCAATGACGGACTTCGGGCCGCTTATTGCCAACCCAAAATCTCTTATTTTGGGCGCAGCCGCGCAAGGCGGTATCTATTTGGTATTTATTCTTGCAGTCATGTTGGGCTTTAACGGCGGTCAGGCGGCATCTATTAGTATTATCGCCGGCGCTGACGGGCCTACCGCGATATGGCTTACCAAAACTCTTGCCCCCGAGCTTCTTGCACCAATTGCCGTTGCCGCTTACTCCTATATGGCGCTTATTCCCTTGTTGCAACCGCCTTTCATGCGAATGCTTACCAACCAAAAAGAACGCCTTATTATAATGGAACCCGCGCGTGAAGTCAGCAAAAAAGAAAAAGTTATTTTCCCTATCATGGTTACGATTGTAACCGTGCTGATTTTACCCGCTGTCGCCCCCCTACTTGGCTGTTTAATGTTCGGTAATCTACTAAAAGAAACAGGCGTAACGGATAGGCTTTCCGATACCGCGCAAAACGCGCTGATGAACATTGTCACGCTGTTTTTAGGTATCTCGGTTGGCGCCACCGCTATGGCGGAAACTTTCCTTACCTTAAGCACGCTAAAAATTATCGCTTTAGGTCTTTTGGGATTCATCCTCGCCACCATTTGCGGTTTGTTAAGTGGCAAGTTGCTGTCGGTTCTCAGTAAAGGAAAAATCAATCCTCTTATCGGCGCGGCAGGCGTATCCGCCGTACCTATGGCGGCGCGCGTAGTGAATAAGGAGGGATTGCGCTACAATCCCGGCAATTATCTGCTGATGCACGCAATGGGCCCCAATGTCGCAGGCGTCATCGGTTCTGCCGTTGCCGCAGGATTTTTGATGGCAATCTTCGGATAACATAACAATACATAAGTAACACTATAAAATGGATGTCTCTTAACAGGCATCCATTTCTTTTATCCAATATCTATCGCTGCATTTACTGCGAATACCTTGCCATTAGAAAACAAGCGTACTGCCATATCCGGAGAAATATAACCTTGTTTGTTACTTGTGCAAAAATACCTTTGTAAGCAATCCTCTTTGCTTTGCATAACAAAAAGCTGCCTCGGTTGAGACAGCTTTTATCGTTATTGATAAATTTCTTATTATTCTATGATAGAAGAGACAACGCCCGAACCTACGGTTCTGCCGCCTTCGCGGATAGCAAAGCGGAGGCCTTCTTCGATGGCGATAGGAGTGATGAGCGTGATTTCCATTTTTATGTGGTCGCCGGGCATAACCATTTCGACGCCGTCGGGAAGCTTAATATTGCCCGTCACATCGGTCGTACGGAAATAGAATTGGGGACGGTATCCGTTAAAGAAAGGAGTATGGCGTCCGCCTTCGTCTTTGGTAAGCACATACACTTGGCTGTTGAAATGGGTGTGCGGTTTAATAGATCCGATCTTGGCAAGAACTTGTCCTCTTTCGATCATTTTGCGATCTACGCCGCGGAGCAATGCGCCGATATTGTCGCCAGCCATCGCTTGATCCAACAGTTTGCGGAACATTTCGACACCGGTAACAGTGGTTTCGATGGTGGGCTTAATGCCAACGATCTCTACCTTATCTTGTACCTTAACCATACCTCTCTCTACTCTGCCAGTAGCAACAGTGCCGCGGCCTGTAATGGTGAAGACATCTTCTACGGGCATAAGGAAAGGTTTGTCTGTATCGCGCTCGGGAGTGGGAATGTATGCGTCTACGGCTTTGAGAAGCTCGCGGATGCAATCGCACTCGGGACCGTCTACATTGCCTTCCATACAGGCTTCCATAGCCTTGAGCGCCGAACCCTTAACAATGGGAAGATCGTCACCAGGGAACTCGTAGGAGCTAAGCAATTCTCTAACTTCCATTTCGACCAACTCGAGAAGCTCTTCGTCGTCTACCATGTCTACCTTGTTAAGGAAAACAACAATGTAAGGTACGCCAACCTGTCTTGCAAGAAGAATGTGTTCGCGGGTCTGGGGCATGGGACCGTCAGCTGCGGAAACAACAAGGATTGCGCCGTCCATTTGGGCTGCGCCTGTAATCATGTTTTTAACATAGTCGGCATGGCCGGGGCAGTCTACATGCGCGTAGTGACGGGTAGGTGTTTCGTACTCGACATGAGAGGTGTTGATTGTTATACCTCTTGCCTTCTCTTCTGGTGCCTTATCGATATCGTCATATTTGAGGGCTGTGCCCTTACCGCCATCTTTTGCAGCGGCCGAAACCATCGTAATAGCGGCTGTCAGCGTGGTCTTGCCGTGGTCGACATGGCCTATGGTACCGACATTTACATGGGGCTTGGTTCTTTCAAACTTGGATTTTGCCATTTAGTAGTTCCTCCCGAAATAATTCGTTTAGTTTAGTTTTTTACATTATAATACAAATAAATGTAGTTGTCCACTTTTTGTAGAAGTTTTTTTGTTTTTTATAATCAATTGCTTTATTTTCGTCTATATCGCTAAGATTTTTTGCCTGTAATACGCTCGAATTCGCTGCGGGGCACTTCGTTGTAACATCCCAGTTGCATCGTATAATTGCCTCTGCCTTGGGTTGCGCTTCGGAGCACCGTCGCGTATCCGAACATCTCGGACAGCGGTACATCGGCTTCGATAACTTTGAGATTCGAACGGTCTTCTATTGTCTTGATAGAACCCCGCCTCGAGTTGACTGTGCCTAATACATCCCCCAAATATTCGTCGGGGCAAGTAACCTCGACCGCCATAATGGGCTCCAATATCGTTCCGCCGGCTTTGTTCACGGCATCTTTGAGTGCCATAGAGCCTGCGATTTTGAAAGCCATTTCGGACGAGTCTACTTCGTGATAACTTCCTTCTATCAGTCTGACCTTAAAGTCCACAAGCTCGTAGCCTGCCACAATGCCGCCTTTCGCCGCTTCTTTGATTCCTTCTTCGACAGGTTTGATGTACTCTTTGGGGATTGTTCCACCTACGATTTCGTCTACGAATTCGTAGCCTGCGCCCGGCTCTTGCGGACTGACAATAATAACTGCGTGGCCGTACTGACCTTTGCCGCCCGATTGGCGTATAAACTTGCCTTCGCCCTTGGCTTCGCGCTTGATGGTTTCTCTATATGCAACTTGCGGTCTGCCAACATTGGCTTCGACTTTATATTCGCGCAAAAGCCTATCCACTATTATTTCCAGATGCAATTCACCCATACCCGCGATTATAGTTTGTCCCGTTTCGACATCCGTATAAGTACGGAAAGTGGGGTCTTCATCGGCTAATTTGGAAAGGGCAATGCCCATTTTCTCTTGACCTATTTTGGTTTTAGGCTCGATCGCGACTTTGATAACGGGTTCAGGGAACTCCATTTTTTCTAGTAACACATGGTTGTTGATATCGCAAATGGTGTCACCTGTCGTCACTTCCTTAAGCCCTACAACCGCAACGATTTCCCCGGCATGGGCTTCCTCGATATCTTGTCTGCTATTAGCGTGCATACGGAGAATACGGCCAACACGGTCTTTCTTCTCTTTGGTGCTGTTATAAACTTGTGTGCCAACTTTAAGCACACCGCTGTATACGCGGAAAAATGCGAGCTTGCCGACAAAAGGATCGACCATAATCTTAAAGGCAAGCCCCGCCATTGGCTCGCTATCGCTGGAATGCTTGATAATTTCTTCGCCGTTATGGATCCCTTTGATTGGGGGAACATCTAAAGGCGAGGGCAAAAAATCCACAATGCTATCCAATAGTTTTTGGACGCCTTTATTGCGGTAAGAACTTCCGCAAAATACGGGTGTAATCTTCATCTCTACGGTTGCTTTACGAACCACTTTAATGATTTCTTCGGGAGTAAAGTCTTCCTCTCCCGACAAAAATCTTTCTAAGAGCTCGTCATCACAATCGGCGCAAGCTTCCACTATCGCCATACGCGCCGCAGCCGCTTGTTCTTTGAATTCGTCCGGAATCTCTTCGGTATCGTATCTTGTCCCAAGATCGTCTCCGTAGAAGATTACTTTGTTGTAGACTAAATCTATTATACCGCGGAAGGTATCTTCGGCCCCGATGGGCAAAACAAGAGGCAAGGGATTGGCATGCAATCTTGTCCTTATCATACCCACAACTCTCTCGAAATTGGCACCGTTGATATCCATTTTGTTTACGAATGCGATACGCGGTACTTTGTATTTATCGGCTTGTCTCCATACCGTTTCGGATTGGGGTTCTACGCCGCCTTTGGCGCAAAACAACGCCACCGCGCCGTCTAATACACGCAAACTTCTCTCTACCTCGACCGTAAAATCGACATGCCCGGGGGTGTCTATCAGGTTAATCCTGCAGCCTCTCCATTGGGTAGAAGTCGCCGCGGAGGTAATCGTAATACCTCTCTCTTGCTCTTGTACCATCCAGTCCATGGTCGCCGCGCCTTCGTGCACTTCGCCCATACGATGAAGCCTGCCGGTATAGAATAATATACGCTCCGAAGTGGTCGTTTTCCCGGCATCGATGTGCGCCATGATGCCTATGTTTCTTACATTTTCCAATGCAAATTCTCTTGCCATTGTATCTATCACCTTTTATAAGATTAGATTTGATCCGTTTAGGTTTTCTATTAAGAAAACTCGATTATATAATCGTGCCTTTCAAAACCCGCATTATCGGTCTATTGTTTTGCTAAAATGAAAAACGGTATAATATACCGTTCTTTTATAGGGTCTGTTCTTTAATTATAATACACAGAATAAATGTAAATATACAGAACTTACCAACGGTAATGAGCGAACGCCTTGTTGGCTTCGGCCATACGATGGGTATCCTCTTTCTTTTTGAAAGCGCCGCCGGTACTGTTGTATGCATCCATAATTTCGCCCGCCAATCTTTGGTTCATGGTTCTTTCGGAACGCTTACGGGCAAATGTTACCATCCAACGGATGCCGAGTGTTTGTCTGCGGTCGGGGCGAATTTCGAGAGGTACCTGATAGTTGGCACCGCCTACACGACGGGCCTTGACCTCAAGCACGGGCATAATATTTTCTAAAGCCTTTTGGAACACCTCGTTGGGTGCCTGTCCCAGCTTTTTTTGGATAATGTCGAATGCTTCGTATACTATCTTTTGTGCCACACCGCGTTCGCCATCCAACATCACTTGATTGATCAGTTTGGTGATCACTTTGGAATTATATTGGGGATCCGGCAAAACATCGCGTTTGGGCACTCCACTTCTTCTAGGCATATTTGTGTCCTCCTATTCTATAAACGGCACCCTTTATTTGGGTTTTTTGGCGCCGTACTTGGATCTTCCCTGTTTGCGCTTTGCAACACCTGCGGCGTCTAAAGCACCTCTGATAATGTGGTACCTGACACCGGGGAGATCCCTTACTCTGCCTCCGCGTATAAGAACAACGCTGTGCTCTTGTAAATTGTGGCCGATACCGGGAATATATACCGTACCTTCCATACCGTTAACAAGACGCACTCTGGCTATCTTTCTGACAGCGGAGTTAGGCTTTTTGGGAGTGGTGGTCGTCACTGAAATACAAACGCCTCTCTTTTGAGGGCAGGAAGTCATCAGCGGCGCAAGCGATTTTTCGACCTTCCTTACTCTACCTTGCCTGATGAGTTGGTTAATTGTAGGCATTTAGTCCTCCTTTCTTGTCTACGGCACCGTTCTTTCAACCCAATTGAACGCCGCCAAGGCAGTCAGCCTGTAATATCTTTTAGAATTCCCACAACTGCGCAATCCACATCCAACCCAAGCCTTTTTCCCAATTCTTTTTTGTTAAGCACGAATTTGAGCGTAAGACCTTTGGGGTTGCATAGTGCTGTCAGTTGTGTTTTAATATGTTCATCGGCATCCGTAGCGACCAGAACACACCGTATCCGATCGGATTTAATCCCGCGAACGACTTGTCTGATACCGGCAACTTTGTTTGCGCCGTCTGCATGAACGCTCATAAAAGACCTCGTTTTAGCATAATACGATACAAAGAGCCTGCATATCTGCAAGCTTTGTAATTATAGCAAGCGAAAGTGCCGTTGTCAAATGATTTTATCCCTTTTTCCGTAAAATAGTACATTTTAACTTAAAGCTGGATCGGCATCGAGGTCTAATTTTGCAGGCTTTGCAAAAGCTTTGATTTCCTCATAGGCGGCAACGCCTATCATCGCCGCATTATCGGTACAAAGAGACTTGGGCGGAAGCAAAATATCAATACCCTTTTGCGCTCCCCGTTGGCTTAATAATTCTCTTAACGCGCCGTTTGCCCCCACACCTCCCGCAAGAGCGATAGTGGTAAGTTTGTGTTCTTCCGCAGCCGCAACGGCTTTTTCGGTGAGTAAATCCGTTACTTCGCTTTGGAAAGAGGCGGCAAGGTCGGCACGCCTGATTTCTTCGCCTCTTGCTTTGCAATTTTGCACCAGATTGATAACGGCTGTTTTAAGCCCGCTAAACGAAAACCGATATCCGCCGCCGCCTTTGTAAGCGCGGGGAAGGGCATAAGTAAGGCTGCCGCTTTTTGCGAGTTTTTCTATTTCGGGGCCACCGGGATAAGGAAGTCCCAACACTCTTGCAACTTTATCGAAGGCTTCGCCTACCGCATCGTCTTGGGTCGACCCCAACTCTTCGATATCTGTAAAAGAGTTTACTTTTAGTATCGCGGTATGCCCCCCGCTTGTAAGCAAACAAAGATAGGGTGGTCGCAACTCGGGCGCTGCAATATAATTTGCTGCAATATGCCCTTTGATATGGTCTACCGCAATAAGAGGTTTGCCCAGCGTGAACGCAAGCGACTTCGCATATGCGACACCCACCAGCAATGCGCCCAAAAGTCCCGGCCCGTAAGTTGCCGCTATCACATCGATATCCGCAAGCCCCACTTTTGCCGCCGCAAGCGTTTCTTTTACGATATTGTCTATCGCAATAATATGGTTTCTCGAAGCAATCTCGGGCACCACACCGCCAAACCTGCGGTGAATTTCTATCTGAGAAGCAATCACCGATGACAGCACTTTCCTTCCTTGCGTAATCGCCACCGCCGTTTCGTCGCAACTGGACTCTATCGCAAGTACGAGAAAATCGTCTCTTACACGCAATTCCTCTATTATTTTTTCACTCTTTTTATCGTAATTCATTAGATATCCTCTACGCTCTTGCAAGCGCAAGAACAATCACCGTTGCAGCGCCCAACTCTTCTTTTAGCACTCTTGCACATTCGCCCGCTGTCGCGCCCGTTGTCACCACATCGTCTATCAATAGGATTGTCTTACCCCAAGTAAACATTCTGTCGAAGCCCTTCGCAGGGGCGAATACTCCTTTGATATCTTCCAACCTTTGGCTACGATTCTTTCGCGTTTGGTCCTTCATGTTTTTAACCACCTTAAGCGGATAAATAAGTTGGTTTCGGGTATCTTTAGATATTATTTCGGTTACCTTTTTATTATGTTCAAATCCCCTGCGCAATATTTTTGCTTTGCTGGAAGGAACATAACAGACAGCATCACACCGCAAGTCTAACGCGTTGTAATAATCAGTTATGAATTTCGCAATAAACTTATATAGATAGTTTGCGTTGCCGTCTTTGTAACTTAAAATTATTTTCTTTATTACACCTTCATAGGCGAATGGCGCATACGCCTTATCGAAATAAGGACGAGCCGTTTGGCAATGCTTACAAACATCGTATTTTTGTTCGATAGGTTCGCCGCAATAGCGGCACCGCGTGCCGGTAATATAAGGCAGATTTTTGCGGCATTCGGGGCACAACGAATGGGTTCGATCTTCGTCACCTAGCTCTTTGCCACAATCCAGACAGACGAATGCCCACGGAAACAATGCTTCTTGTATGGCGTTTTTGATTTTTTCTCTTAACCCTATCCAAGACTCTTTTTTTATTCCCCTTTCAGCAGTCTTGCTTTTCTTTGGTTTTCCCATATAAACTCCTTGAGGAGGCTATACCTCTCGGCTACATAATTATTGGACACCATTCTTTTGATAATTCCCACAGGGCCGACAATAACCACCGCTTCTCTGGCTCTGGTAATCGCGGTATACAGAAGATTTCTGTTAAGCAACATATAGCCCGCGTTTGATAAGACGAGGATAACGGCGCGGAACTCGGAACCCTGACTTTTATGGACGCTGACAGCGTAAGCTGGGATGAGCTCTTCTCTGCTTTCGACCCCGTATACGGCGCACTTGCCGTCTTCAAAGTCTACGGTAAGCGTCTCTTTACCGATTTCGGTTAAATACCCCACATCGCCGTTGAACACTCCTTCGCCCTGCTCGACTCCCTTCTCCCACTGCAAATCGTAATTATTGACGGTCTGCATCACTTTGTCACCTTCACGAAAGACGGTACCGTTGATGGTAATTTCCTTTCCGTACGGATTAACAGCTTCTTGAATTCGAACATTAAGATTATTGACACCCGCAATCCCTTTTTTCATGGGTGAAAGCACTTGGATATTCCTTATCGAACAATCGAGATACTTAGGGAGTCTTTCGGTAAGCAGGGAAACCACCGCTTCAACCTGACGCTCGCCTTCTTCCACATTGCTGACAAAAAAATCTCGGGAAGCGTTGTCTATAACAGGCATTTCTCCCCTGTTGATTCTGTGTGCGTTAAGCACAATAAGGCTGTTTGCGTCTTGGCGATATATTTCGGTAAGCGAAATGACAGGCAGCATATCGCTGTCGATGATATCCGCAAGTATATTGCCCGCGGACACCGAAGGTAGCTGGTCTTTGTCTCCCACAAGAATCAGTCTTGCCCCTTGGGGCATTGCTTTTAACAAAGCGTTGAAGATATAGATATCCGCCATGCTGATTTCGTCTATGATTACGACATCCGTTTCTAAATTGTTGAGCTCGTTAAACTTGAACACGGGTTTGCCGGAAGAAAAATCCATACCGAGCATACGGTGGATTGTTTTTGCTTCGCAATCCGTGGCTTCGGCAAGGCGCTTGCCAGCGCGTCCCGTGGGCGCTGCAAGCAAAACTTTATGCCCTCTTGCGCTCATCAGCGACAGGATACACTTAATAATCGTGGTTTTGCCCGTTCCGGGTCCGCCGGTAATCACGACGGTACCCCGATTGATGGCAAGCGCAACGGCTTCTCTTTGTTTGGTGTGCAACGCAATACTGTTTTCGCTCTCGAATCTGTCCAGTTCGCCGTCGATATTGATGTCCAATTCTTGCGCTTCATTATTCAGTTTCAGCAGCTTCGCGGCGATGGAATTCTCGAGATTATAGTTTATCGAAAGCGCCCATGCTCCTTTTGACGCTTGACGGTCCTCCTCTTTGTAACGATAAAATTTAATTTTGTCGTTAATTTGCATAAAGGGCAAACAACTCTTTATCCTGTCCGAGGATTCGGCGTGAATAAGCTTTGCTGTTTGCGACAGCAGTTTCTCTTCGGGAAGACAGGTGTGCCCCTGCCGCCCCGCCGCCTCTAGCAAAGTATGCGTTACCGCCGCCATAATACGAAAATCGCTGTCCTGTTCGACACCCAGTTTCTCGGCAATCTTATCCGCGGTCAAAAACCCGATCCCTTCGATATCTTCTACCAACCTATAAGGGTTTTCGGTAATAAGCTCGCGGGCGTCATCGCCGTAACAGCGATAAATTTTCAGGGATTGTCCCATGGAGATGCCATGTTTTTGTAAAAACAACAGTGTGTTTTGCATTTCGGAATGATTGCGAAAACTTTCGGCGATTTCGCGGGCTTTGGCGGCGCCGATGCCGCGCACTTCTCTCAACCGTTCGGGCGTTTTTTCTAAGATTTCGAGTGTTTTAAGACCGAAATGCCCCACAATCGCGTCCGCCGTGATTTCGCCCACACCGCGAAACAATCCGCTTGCAAGATAATTGATAATCCCCGCTTTGTCTGTAGGAGCTTCGAAAGTCACCTCTGTCACCTCGAACTGCTCCCCATACTTTGGGTTGGTCTTGAATTCACCCACCAATGAAAGCGTTTCCCCTTCCTGTATAACGGGAAAAATGCCGAAGGCAGTAAGCAATCTGTCTTCGGCAAAGATATTGATGACGGTATAGCCGTTTTCCTCGTTGCGGAAAACGATATTCTCGACGCTCCCTTTAATAATCATTCATACAACTCGCGCAACTCACTGACCTTGTCGGTTTTTTCCCAACTGAAACCGCTTCTGCCAAAGTGACCGTAGGCCGCCGTCGCAAGATATTGCGGTTTTGCGAGCTCCAGTTTATCTATCATGGCCTTAGGGCGGAAATCGAATATTTTCGGCAAAGCTTCCGAAATTTTGTCGTCGGGAATTCTGCCTGTACCGAAGGTATTTACATAAACGGATACGGGTTTTGCTTTACCGATCGCATAGGCGACTTGAAGTTCGCATTTGTCCGCAAGGCCCGAGGCAACCACATTTTTTGCCACATAACGCGCAAAATAAGTCGCGCTTCTGTCCACTTTGGTGGGGTCTTTCCCAGAAAACGACCCACCGCCGTGCGGCGCGTAACCGCCGTAAGTGTCTACGATAATCTTTCTGCCGGTAAGCCCACTGTCCCCCTGCGGACCGCCTATCACAAAACGCCCTGTCGGATTGATATATATCTTCGTATTCGCATCCAAAAGACTTGTGGGTATCGCTTCGCGAATGACCAGCCTTTGCATATCCTTGCGCAAAGTCTCTATCTCTACATCGGGATTATGTTGGGTAGAAAGCACGACCGCTTCTACTCTGAAAGGTTTTCCGTCTTGGTATTCTACCGTAACTTGCGCCTTCCCGTCTGGACGAAGATAATCCACTAACTTTTTTTTGCGTACATCGGCAAGCCTTTGGGTAAGTTTGTGCGACAGCATGATTGCCATCGGCATCAGTTCTTCTGTTTCGTTGCAGGCATACCCGAACATCATGCCTTGATCGCCCGCGCCGATTTGGTCGTATTGGTCCGAACCATTTTGTTTGTGTTCTAAACTGTTGTTGACACCCAAGGCGATATCGGGAGATTGCTCATTGATTGCCACCAGTACGGAGCAAGTGCGGTAATCAAAACCGTACTCCGCGTTGTCGTAGCCGATATTTTTTACCGTTTCTCTTACAATATTGGGGATATCCACATAGCCTTTCGCGATACTGATTTCACCCATGACCAGTATGAGACCGGTGGTTGTTGTTACCTCACACGCCACGCGGGCATGGGGGTCTTGTGCGAGAAAGGCATCTAGAACAGCATCGCTTACTTGGTCACAAAGTTTATCGGGATGGCCTTCCGTCACACTTTCACTACTAAAATAACTTTTCATTTCGACTTCCTTTTAGCGGTCTACATTAACCCCTCGGATTCATCGTATCCGCCAAACTCTTCTACAGGAGCGATAACTTCTTCCACCATGTTATTGTGGGCATCCGTATCCGTTCTTTCTATATTGATATTTCTGTAAAGCTTTAAGCCCGTACCTGCGGGAATCAGCTTGCCGATTATCACATTCTCTTTTAAACCGATAAGATGGTCTGTCTTTGCCTTGATGGCGGCATCGGTAAGCACTCTTGCGGTTTCTTGGAAGGATGCGGCTGATAAGAAAGACTCGGTGGCAAGCGCCGCTTTGGAAATACCAAGCAATACGCGGTTGGCTGTGGCAGTCCTGCCGCCTTCTTCCAGTATCCTTTCGTTTTCCTCTTCGATACGGTTGATGTCTACCAATTCGTTCATAAGCAAATTGGTATCGTGCGGCTCGTTGATACGAACCTTACGCAACATCTGTCTTACGATAATTTCGATGTGTTTGTCGTTGATATGCACGCCGTTGGAGCGGTAAGCGGATTGGACTTCGCGAATCATGCTCTCTTGTACGCCTTGTACACCCTTTGTGCGCAAAATATCTTGCGGATTGATAGAGCCGTCGGTGAGAGGGTCGCCCGCTTCGACCGTTTGACCTTCTTTGACATAAACTTT
Source organism: Clostridia bacterium (assembly GCA_028699795.1). GTDB lineage: Bacteria > Bacillota > Clostridia > Christensenellales > DTU072 > Firm-09. The sequence goes on from JAQVTZ010000009.1 coordinate 13,116, forward strand.
TTTGGCAAAAGGTACTTTGTATTCGAAAGTGTTATCGGGTCCCGTAACGGTTATGATTCTTTGTTTATCTTCTTCCTTAATGGAAACCACGCCTTTGATATCGGCGATAGTACCCTCGCCTTTCGGCTTGCGCGCTTCAAAAAGTTCGACCACTCTGGGCAAACCTTGCGTGATATCTGCGCTGGACGCGACACCGCCGGTATGGAAGGTTCTCATGGTAAGCTGTGTGCCGGGTTCACCGATGGATTGCGCCGCAATGATACCGACCGCTTCCCCTAACTTGACGGGGTTCCACGAAGACATATTGACACCGTAACACTTCGCGCAAATACCCAACTTGGATTTGCAGGCAAGCACAGAACGGATACGGATTTCCTTGATACCCGCGTTCTTGATAGCATTAGCGGCATCTTCAGAAATCGGGCTATCTTCGGACGCGATGATTTCGCCTGTCTTGGGATGGACGACATCGCCAATTGGATATCTGCCTGTGATACGCTCGACCATGTCTTCTATCAGTCTGCCATTGGGGTCATAGATATCTCTTACCAAGAAACCGCGCTTGTCGCCGCAGTCATCTTCGCGAATGGTGACATCATGCGAGACATCCACCAAACGACGGGTAAGATAACCCGAGTCCGCCGTCTTTAGCGCGGTATCCGCGCCGCCTTTACGGGCGCCGTGCGAAGAAATAAAGTATTCCAAAACCGAAAGACCTTCGCGGAAGGAAGACTTAACGGGGATTTCGATAACTTTACCTGTCGGGTCATTCATCAGCCCGCGCATACCGGACAGCTGTTTGATTTGTTGCATGCTGCCGCGCGCGCCGGAGTCCGCCATCATCCATATCGGGTTAAACTTATCGAAGTTCTTAAAGTTGGTTTCGAGGTCTTTCTCTACCTTGTTGGTCGCGTCTTCCCATATCTTGATCGTGTCGTTATAACGCTCTTCTTCGGTAAGCACACCGCGGCGGAAACTCTTTTCTACATTAATCACATTTTCTTCGGCCTTACGCAAGATTTCTTGCTTGCTTCCGGGAATTTGCATATCGAACACGCTGGTTGTTATCGCGCCTACGGTGCTGTACTTAAAGCCTAAAGATTTAATTTTGTCCAGCACCTTCGCGACTTCGGTACTTCCTTTTAATTTAAAGCATCTCTCGACGATTTGTGAAAGCTGTTTTTTGCCTACCAAAAAGTCAATTTCGAAATCCAATTTTTGTTCGTTGGTTTCTCTGGGGACAAAACCGAGATCTTGCGGAATGGCTTCATTGAAGATTATTTTGCCTGCCGTAATAGGAATCAATCTTCTGTACACCATACCGTCTATTTCTTTTTTGATACGGACATTGATACGCGCCTGAAGCTCGATATCCCCTATTTGGTAAGCCATTAAGGCTTCTTGGGGATTCATAAAGTTGCGTCCCTCACCTCTTGCGCCGGGTTTTTCTTGCGTAAGATAATAGGAACCGATAACCATATCTTGGGTAGGCACCATAATGGGCTTACCGTCCGACAGTTTGAGAATATTATTGGTAGAGAGCATCAGGAATCTGGCTTCTACCTGCGCCGCAATAGACAGCGGTACATGCACCGCCATTTGGTCTCCGTCAAAGTCCGCGTTAAACGCTGCGCATACCAACGGATGCAGTTTAATCGCGCGTCCTTCTACCAGCACGGGCTCGAAAGCCTGTATACCCAAACGGTGAAGAGTGGGCGCACGGTTGAGCATGACGGGATGGTCTTTGATAACCTCGTCCAAAATATCCCAAACAACGGGCTTGCCGCGGTCTACCGCCTTTCTTGCACTCTTAATATTTTGGGTAAGATTGCGATCCACAAGTTTGCGGAAAATAAAAGGCTTGAACAACTCCAATGCCATTTCTTTGGGAAGGCCGCATTGGTACAGCTTGAGCTCGGGACCTACTACGATAACCGAACGGCCGGAATAGTCTACACGCTTGCCAAGCAGGTTCTGACGGAATCTGCCTTGTTTGCCGCGGAGCATGTCCGAAAGCGATTTTAGGTTGCGGTTGCCCGCGCCTGTAACCGCTTTGCCGTGCCTGCCGTTATCTATTAAGGCGTCTACGGCTTCTTGGAGCATACGCTTCTCGTTGCGGACAACGATATCGGGCGCGCCTGACTCCATCATTTTTTTGAGGCGGTTATTGCGGTTAATGACTCTTCTATACAGGTCGTTGAGGTCGCTCGTTGCGAATCTGCCACCGTCCAATTGGACCATGGGGCGAAGTTCGGGAGGAATGACGGGTACAACATCCAGTACCATCCATTCGGGACGGTTGCCCGATTGGCGGAAAGACTCTACGATTTCCAGCCTCTTGGCGGCCTTCACTTTTTTAATGCCATTCGCGGTAGTGAGAAGCTCTTTTAGTTCTTTACTCTCTTCATCGAGATCAATTTCGCGCAAAAGGATTTTGAACGCCTCGGCACCCATGCCCACTTTTAGAGCGTTCGCGCCGTACTTTTCGATTGCTTCACGGTACTCGTCGTCTCTGATTACTTGCTTTTTGAAAAACTCGGTGGTGCCGGGATCAAGCACGACAAAAGCCGCAAAATAAATGACCTGCTCTACTTGTTTAGGACTCATATTAAGAATCGTGCTGATTCGTGACGGAACACCGCGGAAATACCAGATATGCGAAACGGGCGCCGCAAGCTCGATATGTCCCATTCTTTCGCGTCTTACTTTGGCCTTGGTGACTTCGACGCCGCACTTGTCGCAGATAACGCCTTTATACCTTATCCTTTTGTACTTACCGCAATGACACTCGTAATCTCGGGTTGGTCCAAAAATTCTTTCGCAAAAAAGACCGTCTCTCTCGGGTTTTTGCGTCCTGTAATTTATGGTTTCGGGTTTGGTCACTTCACCGTGGGACCACTCCCTGATTTTATCGGGTGAAGCCAGCGATATTTGTATCGAATCAAAACTGTTAATCTCTATCATTTATAACCACCTCTTTATTTGCCGGCGTCGTCGTCGAATTCGCTTTGGAGCAATGCTTCGACATCGTTTAGCTTAGTTTCGGACGAATCGAAATTGATTTCGGTGTCCTCGTCGTCTTCATCGAAAATGCTGTCTATAAATTCGACTGCGTTGGGGGTCGAACCGTCGCCCGTCCCTTCGGTAAGTTCTTTAAACAGCCCGCCTATCTCTTCGTCTTGCGCGTCGTCGAACAGGGATAATCCTTCTTCTTCGCCTTTCATGAAGTCCAGACTGATTTCTTTGATTTCGTCACGGTGGGCGATATCGAAGTCTCTGTCTTCGTCGTAACCCTCGCCGATATCGATATCTTCACTCCCGTTATTAAGAAGTTTCATATCTAAACACAGCGATTGCATCTCTTTTTTAAGTACCTTGAACGCTTCTGGCAAGCCGGGCTCTGCCGTAATGTTGGACTTCATGATGCTGTCGAATATTTTTTGTCTGCCGATAACATCGTCCGACTTAACAGTAAGAATTTCTTGCAGAATATTCGCCGCGCCGTAAGCCTCGAGCGCCCAAACTTCCATTTCGCCGAACCTTTGTCCGCCGAATTGCGCCTTGCCGCCTAAAGGTTGCTGGGTCACCAGCGAATACGGTCCCACCGAACGGGCATGGATTTTGTCGTCTACCAAGTGCACGAGTTTGAGCATGTACATGTAGCCTACGGTAACGGGATTCTCGAACGGTTCGCCCGTACGGCCATCATATAAGCGCACCTTGCCGTTGGCGGGCAAATGATTGCTTTCGAGCATTTCTTTGATGTCGTTCTCGGTTGCTCCGTCAAAAACGGGTGTCGCTACCTTAAGCCCCAACATAGAGGCCACAAGACCCAAGTGAACTTCCAAAACCTGACCGATATTCATACGGCTGGGAACGCCCAAAGGATTAAGAACAATCTGCAACGGAGTGCCGTCTTCCATAAAAGGCATATCTTCTACGGGCAACACTCTGGAAATAACGCCCTTGTTGCCATGTCGTCCCGCCATCTTGTCGCCTACGCTTATCTTGCGTTTTTGGGCAATATAGACTCGCACCAGTTTGTTGACACCGGGCGAAAGCTCGTCTTTATTTTCTCTGGTAAATATTTTGACATCGACGACCGTGCCGCCCTCACCGTTGGGAACTTTAAGGGAGACATCGCGGACTTCCCGCGCCTTTTCGCCGAAAATTGCGCGAAGCAGTCTTTCTTCGGGGGTAAGCTCGGTTTCGCCTTTGGGCGTAACCTTCCCTACCAAATAATCGCCGCTGCGCACTTCGGCGCCTATCATAACAATGCCGTTTTCGTCCAAATTCTTTAGGACATCGTCTCCGACATTGGGGATATCACGCGTAATCTGTTCTTCACCCAACTTCGTGTCACGGCTCTCAAGTTCGTATTCTTCGATATGAATACTCGTAAAGACATCATGCTTGACCAATTCTTCGGAGATTAAGATAGCATCTTCGTAATTATAGCCTTCCCATGTCATAAATCCAATGAGAATGTTGCGGCCGAGCGCAAGCTCTCCGTTTTGGGTACTGGGTCCGTCGGCAAGAATTTCACCCGCTTGTACTTGTTGCCCTACGGATACAGTCGCCTTTTGGTTGATGCAAGTACCTTGGTTGCTGCGGCGGAATTTTTGCAACTCGTAGCTGTCTGTTTCGCCATCATCGCGGACAACTGCAATACGGTCGGAAGAAACATAGCTTACCACACCAGTATTTTTGGCAAGCACGCATACCCCGCTGTCTACAGCGACTTTGTGTTCCATACCCGTGCCGACAATAGGCGCCTCGGGGTGAATAAGAGGAACAGCCTGACGCTGCATGTTGGAGCCCATCAAGGCGCGGTTGGCGTCATCGTTTTCTAAAAACGGAATCAATGAAGTTGCAATGGATACCAACTGTTGAGGGGAAACATCCATATACTCTACTTTGGAGGATGCGTATTCCCTTATAAGATCGCGGTAACGGCCTGTAACACGGGAGTTCACAAAACGCCCCTCTTCGTCCAGCGGCTCATTGGCTTGCGCGATAATATATCTGTCCTCTTCGTCGGCTGCAAGATAATGTACTTCTGTGGTGACAATACCCGTTGCTTTGTCGACCTTGCGGTAAGGCGCTTCGATAAAGCCGTATTCATTAATCTTAGCAAAAGAGCTTAAAGAAGTGATTAAGCCGATGTTTTGTCCTTCGGGAGTCTCGATGGGGCACATTCTGCCGTAATGCGAAAAGTGAACATCGCGTACTTCGAAGCCCGCTCTTTCTCTATTAAGACCACCGGGGCCCAAGGCGGATAGCTTCCTTTTGTGGGTAAGCTCGGCAATCGGGTTGGGTTGGTCCATAAACTGCGAAAGCTGAGAACTGCCGAAGAACTCCCTTATCGCGCTGGATACCGGTCTAATATTGATTAGAGATTGTGGCGTAACTTCGTTGGGGTCTTGCGCGATACTCATGCGCTCCCGAATGACACGCTCGAGCCTTGCAATCCCAATACGGAACTGGTTTTGCAACAATTCTCCCACCGACCTTACACGACGGTTTGCCAAGTGGTCGATATTGTCTGGCGAAGTAAATCCGAATCTCATGTTAATGTTGAAAGAAATCGCCGCCACGATATCGTCTACGGAGATATGCTTTAGCACCAACTCGTCCACTCTTGCGGCAATCGCTGTTTTGAGCCCTTCCATATCGTCTTTATATGCGTCCAGCAAAGGCTTAAGATTGGGATAATACACCTTTTCTAATATCCCCAACTCTTTGGGGTCGCAATCAATATAAAAAGCAAGATCGACCGTATGATTGCTGATAACCTTACATTCTTTGTCTTCACCGACGACTACATAAACTTCGTTAATCCCGAGGTTCTGTATTTGTGTCGCGTTTTCGATAGTAAAAGTTTCGCCCTTATCCAAAAGGATTTCGCCTTCGTGAATCACGGCGCGCGAAGCGGTAAGCCCTTCGACTCTGTTAGCAAGCGAGAGCTGTTTGTTAAATTTATAACGGCCTACGCGTGAAAGGTCATAACGCCTGGAGTCAAAGAATATATTATGCAAATGCGCCTCGACACCGCTCTGTGTCGGGACTTCACCGGGTTTAAGCCTGCGATAAACTTCTATTTTTGCCAATTCGGTCGTTTGAATATCGCCGTCTTTTTGGGCGGTCTGCATAATTACTTCGTCGTCAGCAAAAAGCTCTTTTATCATTTCGTCGGAACCGAAGCCCAACGCGCGCAAAAGCATAGTAGCAGTTACTTTACGGGTACGGTCTACACGCACCGAAAGAGCGCCTGCGGCATCCTGTTCGAATTCGAGCCACGCGCCTCTGGAGGGAATCACCGTGGTATCGAAGCGTGTTGAAGTACCATGGTCTGTCGCGCCTTTTACCGTGTACACACCAGGGCTGCGAACCAATTGGCTCACAACGACTCTCTCGGCGCCATTGATAATAAAAGTTCCGTTTTCGGTCATGCGGGGGAAGTCGCCCATAAAGACAACCTGTTCCAGCATTTTGCCTGTTTCTTTGGCGGTCAGTCTAATCTTGACGCGCAACGGCATGGTGTAAGTAGCATCTCTATCTTTACATTCTTTCACAGAATATTTGCATTCGCCATCGAGATAATGCTCTAAAAACTCGAGTTCCAGCTTGCCGCTGTAGTCGGTTATTGGAGAAAAATCATCAAAGACTTCTCGAATTCCCTGTTTCAGAAAAATGTCGTAAGATTTTTTTTGAACCTCAATAAGATAGGGAACCTCGAGTATGTCTTTTATTTTGCTAAAAGACCATCTCTCGACATTCCCGCGCTTGATCTTGTGGATTCTTTGAGACATCATGTTCGCTCCTTTGAAAATGTATTGGGAAACCTCACGGTTATTTCGCCCCGTTTTCGAGTTTAAACAGGTAAAAACGATATGCGCCCTTACCCCGAAAACCCTTTGTTTCCGAGGCCGAGGGCATACTTACCAGCATAATAATCGATTTTATCATTATAGCAACAATAAAAAACGGCGTCAAGCAAAATGATATCCTTTTTTTTTGGTTTTATAAGTATATTTTTGCAAAAATAGACTATAAATACAGATTTCCCCAAATAAGCGATTGTAACGCTATATAATCTATCCATATTTGTAATTTGTACCTTGTAATTTGGGCACCTCTATTTAGCCCCCGCTTGTCATTTTGTGTTTGCAGCATATAGTAATTGCCAAACCCAAAATGCAAGGCTGTTCGGTAATTTTGGCGCCTTTTCGGCATAAAACCGCCTAATTTCCTCGACAATAACGCTGCTATTGCCTTCGTCAAAACGGCATTTTTCTACTCGAAAATCCATCCAAAATTCCTCGAAGGTGCTAAATAGAGGTTCCCAATTTGTACATTGTAATTTGTAATTTATTTTGTCAAACTCAATCGGTAACGCTATCGCTCTAGATTATTATAAATCTAGCGATATATAATCTATCCATATTTGTAATTTGTACATTGTAATTTGTAATTTGAGTCATGCTTAAAAATAACTCTTTATCTTTTTTTCCCATTGCTCGATTGCGTGAAGGTCGTAGGTTTCGGGAATGG
>JAQVTZ010000130.1 GCA_028699795.1 Clostridia bacterium
TTCGTCCGTCCCGCGTACGCTTGCAGTACAAGTGTTTCCGTCCGCAAGGGTCACCGAAATGTTATCCGCTTGGTCTATTACGTGAAGATTGGTAACAATATATCCGTTTTCGCTGATAATGACGCCGCTTCCCGCGCCAGATGCGACATAATTGTCGTAAAAGCCGCCGTAAACGGTGGTTTCGGTTTTGATTTCGACCACGCTGTGTTTGGCGACATTGACGATTTGGGATACGGATAGTGGTTGTCCTGTGATTTCGCTGGATAAAGGATGCTCGTCGTCGGAGCGGTAGATAATAACATTAGAAGGAGTGTCTCTGTTGAGCTTCTGTTCGGCAATTACGGAACTGATTACAGCGCTGAGCACGCTAATGAGAAGCGCGCCCACGATAACCATTGCAAAGAAGGCGCCGTTGTTTTTGGGCGGACGCCGGTTGCGGTTGTAAGGGACATTCGATTTGTCCTCATAATAGTAATAGCCGTTGTTATCCATTGATTCCTCGTTATTTATTTACACGAATAGTATAAATATAAACTTTGACGGTTTTTTGAACAGAGGAAGAAAAGTTGTTGATTTTCACTCAGTTAAGGGCAGGTAATATCTTTTCTTTGTACCACTCTATCCCTCTTTTTATTGTTTCAATCGCTACCTCGCGAGGCTCAATTTTAATAATGGCGGTATGTTTGTCCTCCAATGTTTTGTATACGGTAAAAAAGTGGCATATTTCTTGCATGATATGCGGCGGAAGCGCTTCGATTTCTTTGTAGTTGTTCCAACTGGGATCTTTGAATGGGATGGCTATGACTTTGTTGTCTACAAATCCGTCGTCTAGCATAGACACCATGCCGATGGGATAGCACCTGCAAAGAGCAAGAGGCTGGATGGATTCGCTGGATAAAACAAGCACATCCACGGGGTCGTTGTCTTCGCAGAAAGTGCGTGGAATAAAGCCGTAGTTTGCGGGATAGTGGGTGGAAGTATAGAGAATTCTGTCTAGAATTAACGCGCCCGTCTGTTTGTCAAGTTCGTATTTATTCTTGCTTCCCTTGGAAATCTCGATTGCCGCAATAAAGTCTTCGGGCTGAATTCTGTCTTCGCCCACATCGTGCCAAATATTCATGTTTACCGCCTTTCTAAAATAATCGGTATGATACCGCAGGGCAAACCCTGCACCCGCGCCAAACGGCGCTTCCGCCCCAAGGGACGGGGTATGATACCTGATTGATAGCTTCACAAAAATGCTGGCAAGCAAGCATTTTTGTTTCGTTAATAAGTCTCTCATAATTATAGCCCGAAAACGGGTTGTTTGCAACATTTATACAAAGATATAAAAGTTGGGAAAAAAGAGTACAAATTTCTAAGGTTAATAAATAGCGGCCTCAGGTTGGACCCCTCTATATAACACCTTTGAGAAATTTCGGACAGGTTTCCAACTTATTTCTTCTGTCCTTCTCTGAAATTGCTGATAACAGAGACTTCAACACCTTCTTTGACCAGTTTGGTAAAAAAGTGTTTTTCGAGTCGGGTTGACACAAGCTGACGCGTAAACGAAATTACCGTTTTCCCGTGATAGCTTACGATGCCTACATTGTTGGGAACTTTGCGTGACACATTGGGGCAAAAAGCAAAAGAGGAAAGATATTGCTCAAATCCGCTTGGCATCTCGACTTGCCCCAAATTGGATAGGATAAGAGTTTGCTTGGTATTGGAGCTTAACAGCTTGCCTATTTTGACAATCAATGTTTTGATAAACAGCGGTAAGAGTTTCATGTACCATTTGCGCACCATGAATGACGAAAGGCTAATTTTATCCAGTAACCGATCTTTGTTGAGGGCGGACGAAAGTTGCTTTTGCACAATATCGCAATACGCCTGCAAGTCTTGCGGTACGGTATAGGGATTGATAAATGTCTTGATGAGAGTAGTAAAGTTCCGCAGCGTGTCACTGGGGAAATATTTGCGCAAATTAACAGGAATCATTGCCGCCAATTCTCGTTTTTGGGTATCCTTACCGTACACTTCGGTTATCGAAAGTAAGATTGCCGCCGTTATAAACGAGGTGATAGAGCAGTTATATTTTTGTGCCGCTTTTTTCAGTTGGGAGGTATTGAGCGTGCCTTGAACAAGCCCGTAGCCGATTCTTTTAAATCTTTTTCCTCTTAGCGCAAACGCGTTTTTGCCCGCCATTTCGCCTATCACACCCCCGAACAAATCCACCGGTCTGTAGTACTTGGAAAACCCGTCTTCCAGTTCGCCCTCGGGCACGGGTTCGCCCGCAATCTTGATACCAGAGGGAGGCGGAGGGGTCGCGCCTCTTTCGATAACATAACGGTACACCAAAGACTTCAGAAACTCCATTGCGCCGGCACCGTCACAAAGGCCGTGGAAATAATCCACATTGATTTTGTTTTTGTAATAGGATACGCGGAATAAATAATAATTATTGGTGAAAAAGTTGATTTTTTGGAAGAGGATCCCGTTATCGGGACGGACAACGGGAGACAAATTGTTGTAATCAAAAAAGTGGCGGAAAAGCCCCCCGCGCAGAACGACACGGAAAGAAGGGAACCGCGGCAGAATATAATTGAGCGCATCCAAAAGGCACTCGTCATCCACATATTCCGCCATTTCGGCGGTAAGCCGAAACAGGCTCTGCGTCGTCACAGTGATGCTCATAGGATAAATGACGGCGGAATTATCCAGTCGATACCAGTTGTTGCTGTTGTATTTGTCCAATGTAACCTCTTATAAACCATTGCGGATAAAGGGCAATGATATAGGATTATTATACTTTTATAAGGCATATTAGTCAAATTAAAAAATATAATATACAGGGAGATTGGTATGGAAGAAAAAATTACCAACAAAAATCATGCTTTCAATTATGACGGCAAGCGTCTGAATATTACGGGCGTAAAGGAAGTGGCGCATTTTGAAGACAAAGAAGTTGCCGTCAGTTTGCATGAAAGAGGCTTGCTGGTGCGGGGAAAGAGTCTTGCCGTAACCGAACTGAATGTCAATACCGGTCTTTTGGTCATAGACGGCGAAGTGCAAAGCATTGCCTATACGGGCGCCATGGAAAAAACGGCTCTTCTAAAAAGATTATTTAAATGATTACCGAAAGCGGTCTCCAGCCCTTGCTTGCGCTTGTTTTTTTGTGCGGCGGGGCTATCGCATATCTGCCAATGATTGTCGTAGGACTGCTTCCCATCGGCGAACGGCTTCCCGTGCTCAAACATATTTTGGAGGGCGTGTGGGGGCTCTTGTTTTGCCTTATTTTTCTTGCCTTATGCCATTTCGTTTATGACGGCCGCGTGAAATACTTCACCGTGCTTTGTTATCTTGTGGGCAGCACGCTTTCGGCATTGTTTTTAAGGCTGCCTCTAGAGATATTTGTCCGCAAACTACACGCAAGGTATTTGAAACGAAAAGACGAAACAGAAGAAGTCAAAAAAAACTAGGGATAATCTCGTATAAAGTTTGGAGTAAAAAATCACTTTAGAAAAGTTCGCAACAGTCCTTTCGGGCTTGCCTCCAATCGGTAACATCGGCCGCCTGAGGATAGCGCGCGCTCGGGCGCCTCATTTCGGAATAGTAGCGCCGCGTTGTCCTCTATGGCAAACGCGACACCTTGTCGCTCTGTCACGACGGCATCGAAATCTTTTTGTCTTTGGTTATAGTGCGGCGAAATAAGCCCCTTTATCAGACCCATCCCCCTATAAACGCTGTACCCCTCCCCGCTTTGTCGCATAATATTCGTGTCCGAATACATTTCGTCGAACCAGCAAATTGCGCCCGCAGACAATCCCACAAGCACGGCGCCCCTGCGATATGCGTCCAGTATCATTTTGTCGACTCCGAACCGATGCAGTGTTTCGATAAGGTGTACAGTATCTCCCCCACCGAGATAAATAAGATCCGCCGCAGCGATTTTCGCGGCGTTTTTTGCGAGCGGCACCTCTTTTTTTGTTAACAGTACAACATCCGATTTCATGCCGAGCTCCGAGGTATACGTTTTTCGGAAGGTGTTGAAATACGGCAAACTGTCATGGCTTGCGGTAGGGAAAAACAACGCGTTAGCTCGTCTTTCACCCGCTCTTTGTTTGGCAAATGCGGCGGCAATGCGATCCATTTCCAAAGTCGTTTTGACGCGCAACTCTCCGCCGCCGATAGCTATAAAAATTCGGTCCATAAAATTATTATAGCATAGGGTGGAGGACGCAGGGTAGAGTTATAAATAATAATCTGTTTGTGAATGGAAAATACTGACAAAACAAGCTTTTTTTGCTATAATATTATTCATACTAGAGTTTGGGTTAGGGTAAGCCGAATGGAGCGATACGAATGAATATTTGGTTGGCTTTTCTTTTGACCGCAGCGGCGGGTCTTTCTACAGGCATTGGCGGCGGAATCGCCCTTTTTGCCAAAAAAACCAACAAAAAGTTTTTGGCAGGCAGTCTCGGATTTTCCGCAGGCGTCATGATTTATGTGTCGATGGTAGAGATCTTTGCAGAGTCCCAAACCTTTCTAACTGCCGCATACGGCGATAAAATGGGGTTGCTGTACACCATTCTTTCGTTTTTCGGCGGCATCTTGTTGATTGCCGTAATAGACAAAGTGATCCCCGAAAAGGATAACCCTCACGAGTACCACGATATGGATGAAACGAAAGCCAATGATCATCGCCTCAAAAAATCCTTGATGCGTTCGGGCATGATGACAGCGCTTGCCATCGCCATCCATAACTTCCCCGAAGGGCTTGCGACATTTGTATCCGCTTTGCAAGCGCCCGAAATCGCCATCCCCATTGTGGTGGCGATTGCCATCCACAACATTCCCGAAGGAATTTCGGTTGCGGTACCCATTTACTATGCAACGGGAAACAAAACGAAGGCTTTTGGGCTTTCTTTTTTATCGGGTCTTGCCGAGCTTTTGGGCGCGGCGATAGGATATCTTATCTTGATGCCGATTATGAGCGATACCGTATTCGGCGTGGTGTTCGGCATCGTCGCGGGTATTATGGTATATATTTCGCTGGACGAATTATTGCCCGCCGCCGAAAAATACGGCGAGCACCATATGGGCATCTACGGTCTGATTGCAGGCATGGCGCTTATGGCGATAAGTTTGTGGTTGTTTGT
>JAQVTZ010000131.1 GCA_028699795.1 Clostridia bacterium
TGGCGGGTGAAAACCTTGGGGATGAGTCGCAAGTAATCAAGTATCATTTTAAAGCGGTTAACAACGAAGACGGTACGACGCCGGCATATTACAACGGCAATAAGAGCGTAGCGTCCACTACTTCTTATACTTCGTGCAAGCTGGACCGCTTAAATCCCGAGTTAAGCGTAGAAGTCCAATATCAAAACGGCGACTTGTATTCCGGTGACTGGACAAACGGCGATATTACTTTTGTTTTTACGGCTTCTTACGGAGGTAGCGGCGCCCAAATTAACTTCAGCAACAATTCAACTGTGTACGAAAATACGGGCGCGACTCCCGGCTATAACACGGGAGACGCAAACATAATAATAGAGAATGATGTTTTTTATTGGACCATTACCACGGAGCAAAAATCTATCCCGTACTATTTTAAAATTACGACGGGAACAAACAAGGATTTTACGATAGTAAATGCGGTAACATTAAAAATAGATAAAACAAAACCCGTTATCAGCGAACCTTTGCTAAATAAATCTCCCAACAGCAACGGTTGGATCGGGCAAGAGACAGACGCCTCTTTTACCGTATCCGAGGGCGAAGGTTGGTCGGGAATAGTAGGCATAAGCGTATCGCCTAGTATCCCACTGAGCATTAACAGCGGCGCAGCCGTTGAGAAGGTAACCAATAGCTGTATTCTTAAGATAAACGATTATGAACAATATACGATAACCGCGATTGATGTTGCGGGCAATGTGCAAACACGCACCGTGCGATACAAGATTGACTCTAAGACGCCTGTGCTAAGTGTAGAGGAGGGTTCTTATATAGAGAACATTTGGGTCAATACCTCTGCCGATTTCAATCTGCTTGTGCAGTTGGGCGCAAGCGGCGCAAAGTTCTTCTATAGTTACGGGGACGACAATTATTTTTTGATAGGGGACGATGTATTCTTGTACGAAGGCGACGGAGAGGCGGCACAACAAGAAGTGAGAACGGTATTCAGTCTTTCCCAAGAAATGAACAGGAATCTAAAATTTAAAGTAGAAACCGGTTCGAATAAAGTAGCGATTTTGGATTTTGGCGTAGTTAAGTTGGATTACACCCCGCCCACGATAGCGTCTATCACCGATATGTCCTACTACCAAAACGATTGGAGGGACAACCCCATTGCGGTAGAGTTCTATGCAAGAGACGACGCCTCCGATATCGACTTATCTAATGTGACAGTCAATAACGATGCCACGGTAAGTGAGAACGGAATGACAATCGAAGGTTTCCGAAAATTCCAATTCGAAATAATAAAATGTACGGTGTATACGGTTACGGTATACGATATTGCGGGCAACGCCCAAACCTACGATTTTTGGGCAAAGATAGATACGGTTACCCCCTCTATGGACTATGAAGCGTATGTGGGTTCGACTGCAGAAGAGTATTATTTCGATAAATGGCTCAATCGTTCCACCTACGGCGATGACGCGTATGTAAGATTTGTATTCTACATGCAGATCAGCGCGAGCGGGGCGAAGATACAATATAAAGATTCATCCGAAATCTGGAAAGACTTGACAGGGTTTTTGTTTGAGGAAGGAAATGAAAGCGGACTTATACAAAATGTGGTATGCGAAGTAGATGTCGTGACCGAACAAAACGGACCTTACATGATAAGACTTATGACAGGGTCTGGCAAAACAACACCGATACAAGATCTCGGCACGGTTATGATAGACTCCACTTTGCCCTACTTTACGGCAGAGCCTGTGTTTACGGATGCGGAGGACTCTAATACCGTTATCGAGGACTTCCAAACAGATTGGACTTACAAGGTTGTCAAGGCAAGATTTATTCCTTTCGACCAAACCTCGGGGATCAATTCTGTCAATGTGTCATGGTACGATATCGATGACCCGGGGCTTACGAACGGTACACCTGTGATTTGCCAAAAAGAGGCCGATACCAACTATTATAGCTTTTTGATGGATACTTATGCTTATTACGAACTGGAGCTCGCGGACGGGTCAGGAAATATCTATCGATATCCCGTCATTGAGGCTATGGTAGACACGACGGACGGATATTCTCTTGCGGTAACAGCGACCAAAGGCGGAGAACCTTATATTTCTGGAGATTGGTTGAAATCTGAAGACGACGCGGTAGACTTCATATTCGATATCACTTTTGACGGCGCAAGCGGATACACTGCTTTCGGCCCAAGCGGCGGCGGTGTGGAGTTTAGCGTGGACGATGGCGACACATGGGTGACATCACTCGACTTGTTCGACGGCGTACAAACACTGGTGCCAGATCCCAATGATCCGCTCAAAGCATCTATGACGGTTGTTTTGCAACAAAACAACACTTATCGCTTCAGAGTGGTTTCGGGCGCGGGCAGGGTGACGACCGTAAGCGAAGATTATCTCATACGCAAAGATATCGTACTTCCCGAGATTGACTATACGGTAATGGTACAGGGCACTGCGTACGATAGCAGTTGGACCGCCGCAGATGTTTTGTTTCTCTTTACAATTTCGGTGGGCGCAAGCAACGGTGTGATACAACAAACGATTTCGGCGACCGAAATTGTGGATTTGGAAGACCCAAACTTGGTTTGGACAGATATTATAGAAGTAACGCAAGGCTACGGTACAACGCATTCGTATACATTGGAAAATACGGTCGATAGTTTGTATTATTATTTCAGACTGGTCGCGGGTACTAGCAGTAAGGATGACGCCTCCGAAGGCAAGTTGGTACGCATCGACAAAGAGGTCATTACGCCAACATTCGAAATTTATAAAGGTGAAGAAGTATTTACGGATGATTGGTCCGATATAGCGCTTACCGCAGTACTTACTACGCTTCCCGAAATTGTTAGTGGATATGAGGTATATTATGCGGTAAAGGAAGTGGGAGAAACACCGCTCGAAAGCGATTATGAAGTAGTTACATTGGGAGCAGGCGAAGAAAATTATCAAACACAACGCACCTCCAGTGAGCGCAAGGAGATTCGCTTTAGAGTAGTAAACGGAGCGGGAGTGAAGTTCGATACTTCCCCTAAGATATACGGGATAGACTTAATTACCCCCGAATTCGAGATAACTTTTAACGGAGAAGCGCCCAAAGAAGTAAATCCCGAAAATCCTCCCGCGGTATGGTATCTAGACGATGTCAATGTATTATACACGGTTAACAGCAACTGCATATCCGGTACGACAAATCAATACGCGGTTCTGCAAGACGGCGTATGGAGCGGGTGGACCTCAAGCGGAATAGACGGAGATACGCTTATTCTAGAAGATACAAGCGAGAGCGGAGGCTCTATCATTGATATTAAGTTCCGTGTGATAAGCGGCTCGGGAAGGTTTACGCAGCAAGAATATATCGCGCATATCGATGATAACCAATACGAAGTTAATCTCGTGCAATATGTGGGAAGTGTCGAAGGGCTGAGCTATGCCGAATATGTAAACGGTGTGACCGACAGCAAACGGAACGGAAGCGTAAATATCAGTTTTAAAGAGGCGGACGGTTACCGTCTTAAAGCTGTTTATGTCGGCAACGCGTATTTTGCCCAAACGGCAATGCAAACAGAAGCGGACGAGACGAACTACAGCGGCGCATACGAATATGATTATTCCTTACTTAGCTTAGGCGGCGCCGAAGAAACCGTAAGCATTACGGTAGGCGGCAGCAATGTAGAAGTGTATTTGTACTTTATCAAGGATATTGTATTGGAATATGGCAATTTAGAGCAGTACATGCAAAACAATACGGTTCAAGAGATAGATATTTGGGTAGACGAATACGGATTCGATACCAATTACGCATCCGAAAACCTTACTTTTGAGGTATCGTATAACGGTGAACCTGTTGTGCCCAACGCAATTGGTGTTTACGATGT
The DNA here is from genome assembly GCA_028699795.1 of Clostridia bacterium. Lineage (GTDB taxonomy): Bacteria > Bacillota > Clostridia > Christensenellales > DTU072 > Firm-09. Next base: position 3,884 of record JAQVTZ010000131.1, read on the forward strand.
TGTTGTTTCGACAGAGAACCCGAATTTTAATGTCGTTAACGGCGATTATTATACGGTTGGAGAAAACAATATTGAGTTGCAGTTAATTTTACGGTATTTTATTGGAGCGGGAGATGTATTCGATTCTTACATGATATCTAATTATGAAGACTTAACCTATATCAGTAGTTACATGAATACCTCGAGCGATTTTAATTACTTGGGAGAGGCAAGGTGGAACTCATTTTTCCGTCTTAATAATGATATTGAATTACCTTCAAATTTCACGCCTCTTTGCGAAACCGCAAATAATGCTTTTCAAGGCGAATTATATGGTCAAAACCACAAAATATACTACGACGGAACCTATACGGTTTATTCGGATTTCGGGTTGTTTATACATGTGACAGGAGGCTTAATTAACAATCTTGGTGTAGAATATAGTATAAACGCTCAAATACAAGAAGAAGCCGACATTTCGCTTCTTATTGCAAAAGGAACAGAGGCGACAGTTTTTCTATGTTATGCTTACGGTGATATTACGATAAACGGCGGGGAGGTTAATTGCGGCGGCCTTATCGGAAATATGACTCTGGGAATGATGCTTGGATGTTTTGCCGATGTCCATCTGAATATTAAAAATTCGGTCGGTAATTTTGGCGGCATTGTAGGGAATATGTACATTGACGAAACAGCTATTGCTATAATGGCATATACCTATAGCGTTTCCCAAATCGCGATAGATAATTCTGATATTCATGCAACCCGCACCACGGATTATTATGTTGGAGCATATTTAGGGTATCTTAATTTACCGTTTAGTGAGGAATCCATACAAGATTGCATCGAAAAGATGGTTTCTCCCAACAACTACTATCTAAATAATAGTGTTTTTAATAAAGAGAGTGGCAGTGACGGAGTAGAAGAAATTGTGATTGATATCGGTATCGGTAATGAAAATGTGGCAAGTGACTATTCCATTTATTTAGATTATCGTTCCTTTATCGAATCCGACACATATTTTGGCGCGGAAGATTTGCCAATCATAGACGGGTTATATGTCGGCGCACTTGCCCGTATGCGTATTCAAGATGCGGGATTTGGTGACAACGAAGGTACCGAAGCAAGCCCGTTTTCTATCACGGATTACTCCAAACTCGATTATATAAAAGTATTCCCGTGGGCATACTTTAAGCAGACGGCAGATATCATTTTACCTGACGATTATGCAGCGTTGGCAACTTTGGTACC
>JAQVTZ010000132.1 GCA_028699795.1 Clostridia bacterium
GTTCGGATGACGAAAGACTGCAACAGGTAGAATACGCCCTACTGTATGCCGGCGCCACCAAGGTATTTGCGGTAAGCAACACAACAGGCGAAGGTGTCACAGAACTAATAGAATATATAGAAAATTTATCATCCTAAAAAAATAATGCCTCTTGCGGACGGGCAACTGTTTTGTTATACTTAACAGAGCAATAGTAGAGGAGTCTGTTTTTTGAAAAACTTTTTGCTAAAACTCAAAGAATCCGTTTTGTCCGTTGCGCCGATTGCGCTGACGGTGTTTGTGCTGGGATTCACGGTGGAAGATTTTTGGGGCGCCCGTTTGTTGCAGTTTGCGATAGGGGCTTTTATGCTTGTTATCGGGATTACGCTTTTTACTACGGGGGCGGATGTCGCGATGGTAGAAACAGGCAATCTTATCGGTGCCGAGATTACGAAAAATAAAAAACTTTGGATCATTATTCTTGTCTGTTTTGCTTTAGGGCTCATTATTACTGTAGCAGAGCCAGATCTGATGGTGTTAGCAGATCAGCTTTCTGCCGCAATCAACCGTTTCGCGCTTATTCTTGCGGTGGCAATAGGCGTGGGTGTGTTCATGGTTGTTGCGATGCTAAGGATTTTGTTCAAAGTGCCGTTAAGAGCGCTCTTGGTAGGGTTATATTCACTGGTTTTTCTGCTTGCAATATTTACTCCGTCCGAATTCTTACCTCTGGCTTTCGATAGCGGAGGGGTAACGACGGGGCCCATGACGGTACCTTTTATTATGGCTTTTGGCACAGGAATTGCGGCTGTCAAGGGCACAAGTGATATGGAGGACAGCTTTGGTATCGTCGCGCTATGTTCCGTGGGGCCGATTCTCGCGGTAATGATTTTAGGGATGTTTGCGGATACGGAAGCAATATCGTCGGCAGATTTCGCGGTATCCGAAACCGCAACAGGGACTTACGCCCCTTTTCTTTACGCGTTGCCTCATTATATGTTGGAAGTCGCCATTGCTTTGTTGCCTGTTCTTTTATTTGTAACGATATTTCAATTTGCGAAACTAAAATTATCATCAAAGATGCTTGTGAAAATAGCGATTGGGTTTGTAAATGTCTATGCGGGATTGGTAATATTTCTAACAGGTGTCAGTGTGGGCTTTGCGCCTGTGGGCAGGTTGTTGGGATCGGAGATTGCCGTAGGCGAAAATGCATGGTCTCTGATTCCTATCGGCGTACTTATGGGCCTTTTTACGGTTTTGGCTGAGCCCGCAATCCATGTGCTTACCGAACAAATAGAAGAGATAAGCGGCGGAACCATCCGCAAAAGGAATGTGATTTTATCTATGATGCTAGGAGTTGCCGTAGCGTTGGGGCTTGCCATGACGCGAGTGCTCACTAGTATCAGCATTTGGTGGTTGATTGTGCCGGGATATGCGGCAGCGATTCTGCTTTCGTTTTTTTCGCCGAAAGTGTTTACGGCGATTGCTTTTGACAGCGGCGGCGTAGCGAGCGGACCGATGACGGCGACTTTTATTTTGCCTTTTGCTGTTGGAGCTTCGCTTGCAAGAGACGGGAATATACTGACTGATGCCTTTGGCCTTGTTGCGCTTGTTGCTATGACACCTCTAATTGCAATCCAACTTATGGGGGTGCTGTCTGCGCATAAAACACGCAAACGCGTCTATGCCGCGCCTTCAGTAGAGGATGAAGTAATTGATTTCGACCAAAATAAGTTCGAACCTCCCAAAAAATCTGTTGAAAAAAAGGATGTTATTGATTTTGATGTGCCACAAAAAATAAAGCAGAAGAGCGGCGCAAAAAAACCTTCTCCTACCGCCAAACCGAGAATATATAAAAAACCGCGAACAAAATCTGGAGCCGCAAAGGAGGGCAAAAAGTGAACAATTATTGTCTGGTAAAATGTATGATTGCGATTGTAGATAGAGGCAAGAGCAATGCAATCGTCAAGTTTTTGCGAGAAAAGAATATCATGTGCAATTTTGTTATGCAAGCGCACGGGACAGCGAGTACGCAATGGCAGAATTTGTTGGGCATTGGCGACACAAAAAAAGATGTCATTGTAAGCGTAATGGACAAAACCAAAACCAAAGAGATTTTGGAAGGATTGGGCGACGAATTTGGCATGCGCAAGGCAGGACGCGGTATCGCCTTTTTTATCGGCGTCAATAGCATCGGAGGCAGAAGGCTGCTTCAATATTGTTTGGGAAAAGTGGAGGACTGATATGAACAACGATTTAATTATTACCATTGTCAATAGAGGACATGCGGACAAAGTGATGGAAGCGGCACGAGCTAAAGGTGCAACGGGAGGAACCGTTCTAAATGGACGGGGCACGGCGGGCGAAGTCGAAAACTTTTTTGGTATTTCTATCCAGTCCGAAAAGGAAATCGTCATGATTGTGGTGGATCATGACGCGCGTCGAGGCATTATGGAAGAGATATCCGAAAAAGCGGGTATAAAAACGGTTGCGCAAGGCGTGATGTTTTCGCTTCCTGTTGAGGAATCCATCGGTCTTTCTCAATAAAAACCGACAAAAGAGTAAAAACAGTGCAATAAGCCGACTGGAACAGCAAACCGCGCGGTCAATAAATAGAAAATAGATGGCAACCATAGCACTTATTATAGGTAGCTTTAATATCAATGAATAAGCAGTATTTCTGTATCCCAATGCGCCAAATAAAAGAAGAGATTGATTTTTTATGAAAAATATCCTCATTTTATTGGGAAATTGGGTATTGACAACCTATATTATTAAGAGTATAATTGCAGTACAAAAAGTTTTTTTGGAGGTAACCATGAAAAAGAAGATACTGATAACCCTAATGGTTGTGGTTCTGTCTTTGGCGATAGCGCTGACTGCGTTTGCTTGCAAACCGAAACAGCCTGACAATCCCAATAACGGAAACGATACCGGAAACGATGACCCAACACCCAAGACGGTGTCCTTTACTAAAGTCGTAAACGCGATTATAGACGGCGCCGAACAAACTCTCCACAATGCCGCGAGCGTAGAAGATGCCGCATATTGTGCGTTTACTGGTTATTTCGAACTCGTAACCGGCAGTGGCGACGATGCGACTGCGACCAAGTTCGAACTTAATGTAGAAGGCAACTTTGATGAAGATACCCTCGCAAACAACAAAGGCTATCTCGAAGTAAGAGACACGGTAGAAGACGAGACAATTTTGGCAATTTATGTAGACCAAAGCACCGTTTACATAGGCGAAGCGTTTACGGCTACCGATATCAATTGGGTTAAATTAGGCCAAGTAGACAGCACCAATTTCATCGCAGGCTACTTTGCTCAACTACCCGCTATGGTAAATGACATGTTGGGCGATATGGCGGATGCGACTCCTCTTTCCGACCCCGAAGATGAAGAAGGGATGCTTTCTTCTATAATGGGGATGCTTCCTATGGTAGGCACGATGTTGTTTAGCCACAGCTATCCCGAGGGTTTTTCTGAAGATGATACAGACGGCAACTACGCGCTTAGCATAAAAGTCGAAGATCTCGGCGATGTTTTGCAACAAGAGGCGGTTGCCGGGCTTATTGGCGGCGCTCTTACAGATTACAGAGGCCCGATCAATATGGTTCTTCCCACACTTCTCGGCCTCGAAATGTTAGAAAATGGCACGATTGCACCCGTAGGTAATGTTACACCCGAAGTTGACCTCGAGTTCACAATTACTGATGGCGCATTGTCCAAAATCGGTGTTGCGTATGCCAAAGCGGACGATACAGAAACCGAAGATAAAGACGAAGCGATAAGCGTGAAATTCGGACTGAAAAATGTCGTAGTCGATAACGCGGCAAAAACAACCGCTATCACTCCTACAGATATGCCCAGTGCAGATACTATTGGCGACGGCGCAATCAAACTTTCTATGGTATTGGGCGCAGGCCAAAAAGACGGCATTATCCAACCCATTACCCTTGATGCCTACCTCGTACCCAATATTTCCGTAGGTTATACCGAAGAAGATGGTTTCTCTTTCGACCTCAACGGTCTTATGGGATACGGTTTTGCCACTTTCGGCGAAGACCAAGCAGAGCTTGGCATGGTTTATGACGCCGCAAACGGTCTTGCATTTGACCTTGCCGGTTTGTACGAAATCCTCGGCGAAACACCCGCAGGAGAAACTGTTTATTATAACAGCACCCTTACTATTGCAGACGAACCCGCCCAAGGTCCTATGAATTCCGAAGGCGAAGCGGAAGAATACACCAACATTATCGATATCCTGTTTGAGGCAATCTCAGGCGAAGTCGATATTCTCGGATTGGTAACCGAACAAGCGAACAATGTTTTGAGCATCGTTACAGGTCTTGTCGGTGTAGTAGACGATGCAATTGCCGACGATGATATCGAAGGTTTTGCCGTGTTGGATGTGCTCGCACTGTTAGACGGATTACAAGATTTTGAAGTTGGCGGTGAAGCGTTCTTAGAGTCCGAAATACTCAAAGAGGCGTTGGGCGAATATCCCAGCTATTACCTTGACCCCGAGGTTATCATTCAAACAATCGCTGACGCTGCCGATATGACTGTAGAAGAAGTAGAAGACATTGTTTGCGAATTCACCGGTATCGAACTGGGTGCCGAAGAGTCTCTTGCAGATTACATCGAAACGAATGGTCTGACCATCGAAATGCAAGGCTTCTTGGGCGAAACCGCAACCAACGGCGCGGGATTCCAATTCGAAATTCTTGCAGGCGATGATTCCATCTTCACATTCGGCATGACCGCACAGCTGGTCACGGATGACGATGTAACCGCTGCTATCGCAGGTTTGGCTATCGCAGATTTCAACTTTGATGCTCCCGGTACTGCAATCGACCTCGATGACGACGCCAATTGGGATGCTTTCTTAGACGAACTCCAAAGACTTGGTGATGTCTATCTTTACGGTAACGAGTTAGCCTAAAGCTCTATCGTTTCCTATCACGAACAACAAAAAGAGCCTCAGAAACGGGGCTCTTTTTTCGTTGTGAACATACCAAACAGAGGTTGCATTTGGATTGTATGACAAGATACCGTAAATAGGAAATGTCAAGTGAGTGCTAAATAGAGGTGGCCAAATGACTAAT
>JAQVTZ010000133.1 GCA_028699795.1 Clostridia bacterium
GACTGCTAGCATAATTATCTAAATAGGATGCCCGACCGAAAGGTCGGGTATTTTTTGGGAAATATCACAACAATATTGACATTTATGGTATAATACTAAGGAACCACTTCCTCAATACGATTATGTTCTCTGTGGATAAGAATACCGTATTCGATAAAAAAGAATGAACAGGTAGTTTATGGAAAATTTGACTTTTGTTATGGAAAATTATTTGGAGGCCATTTACGAGCTGAGTAAAGAGAAACACTCTGCCCGTATTTCGGACATTGCCGAAAGGCTCTCGGTCAGCAAGGCAAGCGCAAGCAATGCCATGCAAACACTGATGACAAAGGGTCTTGTTGTGACCGAAAAATACAGAGAGGTCTATCTTACCGAAGAAGGGCGAAAACTTGCCGAAATGACCTCCAAAAAGCATAAAACGATTAAACGGTTTTTTATCGAAATTCTGTCGATTGATCCTACGGTTGCAGACAGCGACGCCTGCGCCATCGAGCATGTCATCAGCAATATCTCGATACGCGCGATGGAGCGTTTTTTAGAAGAAAAGAGGCCTTTGTCTTAAAAGCCTCTTTCCGTTTTTGGTAATTATAAGGAGATTTTTATCGGTTTTTTGTTTTCGTAGGCAAACTTGCTTCGTTTGACTTGGTTTTGATGTTACAAGACGCTTTACAGGCATATGGACAATTCGCACAGCTTCCGCCCCCGCACGAGGTCGGGCGTTTCTTTTTGCGATAAATTGCGACGACGAGAACTCCCGTAACAACGGCAATACTGCCTATCATGATTACAATTTCGATTGCGCCCATGATTTATACCCCCTTCTTATACTTGCGAAACGGACATTTACGGTGTTTGTTATTGCGGATGATGAGGAACACGGCAAGCGCGATTGCCGCCGCAAACAAGAAGCTTGTCCACCACCACGAGCCTATCACATAGATGATTGTGCCTACCACATAGGAAGTAACAATCCAAAAAAGCAACGTGGCATGATACTTCTTTTTGTCGTTTAATTCGGCTTTGGCTGTGGCGACTGCGGCAAAACACGGTATCGTGGTCATATTGAATGCGATAAAAGCGAGTAAAGCGGGTACCGTGATTCCCGTTGCCGTAATCATCTGTACGACGGAATCGATTCCTTCCAACGCTTCGTCGGCGGCAAATCCCGCCGTGATGCATGCGGCAAGCGTTCCGAAGGTTGCAATCACATTTTCTTTGGCGATAAGGCCTGTTACCGCGGCGACAACAAATACCCATCCCCAAGCATTGAGCTGACTGCCGAACCCGAGCGGCGTAAACAACGGCTGAACGAACTGCCCGAGACCCGCAAGAATACTTTCGTTAATTGCCGCATCGGGCAGATAATTCCAACCCCAACTGAAGTGGCTGACAAACCATATGACAATTGTGGAAGCAAGGATAATCGTAAAGGCTTTTTTGACAAAGTGCTTTAATTTGTCCCACAGATGCAGCATAAGATTCTTGAACTGCGGCGCATGGTAGGCGGGGAGCTCCATAATAAACGGAGGGACCTCGCCACGCATTGTCGTGTTGCGCATGAGAAGCACGGTAACAATGGCGGTCGCAATACCCAATACATACATACTATAGGTGATGATATCGGCATTTCCCACGCCAAAGTTCATGACAATCGCGCCTGCGATTGCGGTAAGAATAGGTAATTTTGCGCCGCAACTGAAGAAAGGGATTACCCGTATCGTGGCCGTTCTTTCATTAGAGTCGGCAAGCGTTCTTGTGTTGATCATGGCGGGAATCGAACAGCCGAACCCCATAATCATCGGCATAAACGCCCTGCCCGACAATCCGAATCTGCGGAAAATCCTGTCCAAAATAAACGCAACCCGCGCCATATAACCGCTGTCTTCCAAGATAGAGAAAAAGAGGAACAAGAGCAGAATTTGCGGCAAGAAAGAAAGCACGGCGAATAATCCGCCCAAAACACCGTCTACGACCAACCCAGTCGCCCAATCCGCAACCGCGCCTTCCATCGCGCCCGCTAACGCTTCGGATACGCCACCCATACTACTATCCAAAAAGTTGAACAGTATGACACCGGGAGAATGGATAGATCCCGCGCCGAACATTCCTTCATAAAAGGTGCCTTCCAGTGAAACAAAAGTCTCTGGTATCGCGCCCATCGCGCCGAGATACAACAAGTCCTCGCTGAAAGTAAGATGAAATACCGCAAACAGAATGACAAGAAAAATTGGGATACCCCACCATTTATGCGTGAGCACCCTGTCCACTTTGTCGGACTTGGTGAGCGCGCCCTCCGCCTTGGTCGGTTTGGTGAGTACGCAAGAAAAGTTTTTGGAGATATATTGGTATCTGCTGTCGGCAACGATTGCTTCGAAATCAGCGCCGAAAGTGTTGTCCGTAAAGATTGCTTTGAAGTCGTCTATCATTTGAACCAGCTCTTTGTGCGCTTCGACCTCGAGACTGTCCATTTCGACCAGCTTGACGGCATGAAACAGGGGATTGTCCACCTTTCCGCTTCCCGCAAGCGCAATCTTTACATCGTTAATAAGGTGCGCAAGCGCCGAATCTTTTAGCACCGTACTGCCTTTGCGGGGCGTCTTGCTTGCGGCGTACGCTTTGTCCATAAGTACTTTGATGCCTGCTCCTTTTAATGCCGAAACCTCGGCGACGGGGATGCCCAATTTTTTTTCGAGTTTCGCCGCGTCTATTTTACCACCGCATCTTGTGACCTCGTCCATCATGTTGAGCGCGACAATTACGGGCACATCGATTTCCATAAGCTGTGTCGTAAGATAAAGATTTCGCTCCAAATTGGTCGCGTCTACAATATTGATAACGCAATCGGGTTTTTCGTCCAAAATATAGTTGCGCGAGATGATTTCTTCGGGCGTATACGGCGAAAGACTATAAATACCGGGCAAATCGATTATTGAAATTGGTTCGCCGCATTTTTTATAAACACCTTCTTTTTTGTCTACCGTTACACCCGGCCAGTTGCCGACATGGGCGGTAGAGCCCGTGAGGGTGTTAAACAGCGTGGTTTTGCCGCTGTTCGGATTGCCTGCAAGCGCGAATTTAAGCATTGCCCCTTACCTCCATTGTAATATAAGCCGCTTCGGCTTTGCGTAGCGTGAGCTCGTATCCTCTGATAGTAACCTCGATGGGATCGCCCAAAGGCGCTGTCTTTCGCAAAGTTACCGCAGCGCCCGGGGTAACACCCATATCGAATAATCGTCTTCTGATTTTGCCTTCTCCGCTCACGGCTTTGATGATACCGGCTTCACCCGGCACAAATAAATCTAAACTTTTTAACATAAGCGTCTCCTTTATGCGACAAAGATTTTTTTGGAAAGCTCGTGATCCAGTGCCAAACGACCGTCTTTGACAATGCATACGCTGTTGCCACCGCTATGAGACAGGATGGTGATTTCGGATTGAATCGTTACCCCGAGATTTCCGAGATGTTTTTTGGTTTTTTCTTCTGTTAAAATTTTTATTATTCTAAGTTTGACATTGATAGGAGCGATTGCCAGCGGCATAATGGAACCTCCAATTGTTAGTTGTTTCTACCATTGTTAGATAACACTAACATATTATCACCATTCTAACTTTATGTCAACAAAATAAAGAAGTTTCCAAAAAAAGTTTTTTATGTCAAACAATTATAAAAAAATAAGGAACTTCTGCCTATTGGAACGAGTATAAAAAAAGCCGTTCAACCATTAAGATTGAACGGCTTCAGGGGAAACTAAGGATAGATTATCGTTAGCTTATAGAAGGCGTCTTTTGCGTATTATGAGATAAATTGCAAGAAGAGTAATAAACGCAAGTCCTATCGAGACGCTTAGCACGATCGCTGTTTTGGCATTGGACGGAAGCGGAGGTTTGTCTGCCACAACCGCAAAGTCTCCAAGTTCATCGGTGGTAAAAGAGAGAGTACCGTCTTGTACGGTAGCCTCTAATGAGTTGCCGTCCTCGAGGATGATGTTGCACACGGTGCCGTCATTAAGTCCCGAAGGCGCGGCAAACCTTACCGTAAAGCTGCCTTGCGCGTTTTGCAATACACCGTCCAGATACATCCCAGCTGTATAAGCCTGTTTGATTTCTTTGGCGTTCGGGAGTCCGACGCTCACATTAAATGAAGAAATGGTGTTGATTTGGAAAACCGTATCGGGATTGACACCGTTTCCGATTTCCACATTGCCATCGACATTGCCGCCGTTTTGCGTAAGCGTCTTTGCTTTGATGGTATAAGTTGCTCCGATATAACGAATTGTATAATCGTCACCCGCGGTAAGCGTACCAAGTGAAATTGCGTATACGCCGGGAGCAGTGCCTGCCGCTCTTGTCAGCGCGCCACTCATCTCGTCACCTGCTTCCAGTGCGTCTATCGAAAGCGTATAGGTGAGTGCAACATCCGCATCGCCTTGGACAATGACTACAGGATTCGCCACGACTTCAATAGTCTTTTTGTTGATTGTAACGCCAACAGTCGCGGTATCGCCCAAGTAATTATTGGTTTCTGCCACAGTGTAAGTGATCGTGTACGCGCCAACATGGATGAGGTCGGAGGCCTCTTTGTCGCAAACAACCGTACCGAAGTTGGAAGTCGCATCGGGAATCGTCATACCGCTACCGTAAATTGCGGTAATGGGGGTGTCATCCACCGTGATTTCGGCTTGCGCTTTGGCGATGCTCCAGCTGAGGTTGCCGTCTTCACCCGCTGCCCACTCGTAATTGTCCTCATCGATTGTGATAACAAGCGTGTAGGTGCCCGCCGCCTTGCCTGTGCCGCCCGAAAGGATACTCATCGTGGGTTCGTCAAAGTTTGCGTCGAGGGTAGCGGTCTGCGCTTCGCCTGTGTAAGTATAGGTGCCGGTGACTGTTGGTTCGGTTAATTGGGATTTGGCAATCACGAAGCTTGTCTTGGCGGTAATCGCGGCAAAGTTTGTGGTTGCCGCAACTTCGGCTTTGACCCACCAAGTACCCGCCGTAGAGGGAACCGTGGAGGTATAGACGCCGTCTTCGCTGTCGCTGTAGGTAAAGACCGGGGTGCCGTAAGCGGCTTGCGCTGTCG
>JAQVTZ010000134.1 GCA_028699795.1 Clostridia bacterium
TAATAAAAAGATGTCGCCCGTTTTTATCTTTCTGTTGCCTGCATCTTTTATTTATGATATATTATTATAGAAGCGTACCTGTGCAAAAAGAGGCAAATGAATGATAAAAAGCGAAACTATTATGAATGCTGATACCTATCTCAAATTTAATCATGCTATTTTTAATAAACGCGTTTTATATATCGGCTTACTACTAAGTTTGGCTTTATTTGCATTAGCAATAATATTTGTTGATGCTATTTTGTTTATAGGCAGTATTGTGCTTTTCGTTTTTTACATTTATCTGACTATCTATTTGAAAATTGCGATAAAAAGACATCTCAAATCAAATAAAAGGATAGGTAACAACATTGTTTGTGTACACACGATAGTAGATGGAACTGTTACCGAAGAGATACATGATAGCGACAAAGTGGTAGAAAAATCTGAATACCGTATTACAGATTTATTTAAGGTGATAGAGACACCAGAGTATTTCTATCTGTTCATCACCAATAGGTCGGCATATATAATCAGCAAAAACGGAATTCGTCAAGGCACTGCATACGAGCTCGGCAGTACATTAAAAGCAGCTTTGTTGCCAAAAAAATATAAAACAAAAAATAAATAAGATGAGGTTATAAATAAGATGCGTATACAGGTTATAGATGGCAATTTTGCAGTTTGCCGTTTGAGAACTGCCGAACGGCTGAATCTCGACGTAGATTTTTTGTTTTTTACCAAGACCGACGAAGAGTTTTCGCTTATATGCAGAGAGGAACATGTGCCTTATGACTGCCTTGCTTGCGACAAAGGCTGGAGGGCTTTCCGTATCGAGGGACAATTAGAATTCGAAGTAGTCGGACTTATCTCGCGAATGACCTCGATACTTGCAGACCATAATATCGGCCTTTTCGCCGTATCTACCTATCTCACAGACTATACGCTTGTCAAATCCGAAAACTTAAAAAAAGCGCTTGATACGCTTAAAAAAGCGGGTTATGAGGTACCCGAAGTTAATTAAGCAATTTCTCTAAAAAAATCCAACCACAATATATTGTGGTAAAAGCTCTATGGAAAAGTGCATATAATACAATATATATACAATCTTCTTTTGTAACAGAATTGAACGAAATCTTTTTTTTCGCGTTTTTTGCTTTTTAAGCAGTAGAAACAAGGCAATAATCTTACAATAGCACAATAAAATGGCTATTTTTCCGCGAAAAAGGGTCACGCGTCTTTTAAAGAAAAAAGAAAACGGCGGGCAATAGAATATTCAGGAATCCGGGCGACGAGATTCGGGTGCCGATTAAGGTAGTTTTTTGTCGAAAAATGGAATTACTATTGACTACTTGCAAAATATATGCAAAGTTCCGCATGAATATTCAAAAACGCTAAAACCACAATATATTGTGGTATGAAATAAAATTATATACAATATAATGATTTTAACTGTTGACATCGATAAACTTGTTTGCTATAATGATGAGGCAAAAAACACTTTATTGGAGGATAGCATGCTCAAAGTAAAAAAGAGGGACGAAAGCATTGTACCGTTCGACTTACAAAAGATAGAAAAAGCTATCGAAAAGGCTTTCAAGGCTTGCAAAAAACACTATACGCAAGATATAGTTGGGTTGCTTGCGCTTAAGGTCTGCTCGGACTTTGACCCCAAAGTTCGGGACGGAGTCGTTTCGGTAGAAGACATCCAAGACAGCGTCGAGGTCGTGCTGATTCAAGCAAGTTATGTCGATGTTGCAAAGGCGTACATTCTTTACCGCAAACAACACGAAAAAATCCGCAATGTCAAAGACACTTTCTTAGACTACAAAGACACCGTTAATAATTATCTTAAGATAAACGACTGGCGAGTCAAAGAAAACTCTACGGTTACCTATTCCGTCGGCGGTCTTATTCTTTCCAACAGCGGCGCCATGACGGCAAACTATTGGCTGTCGGAAATCTACGACGACGAAATAGAGCAAGCGCACCGCAACGCCGATCTTCATATCCATGACTTGTCTATGCTCACAGGCTATTGCGCGGGCTGGTCTCTTAAACAGCTTATTAAAGAGGGATTGGGCGGCATCCCCGGCAAAATCACTTCTTCGCCCGCATCTCATCTCTCTACGCTTTGCAACCAAATGGTCAACTTTTTGGGCATCATGCAGAACGAATGGGCGGGCGCGCAGGCGTTTTCGTCTTTTGACACCTATCTTGCGCCTTTTGTCAAGGTAGACAATTTGTCTTATAAAGAAACCAAACAGTGTATTCAATCTTTCATTTACGGTGTCAACACACCCAGCAGATGGGGTACGCAGGCGCCTTTTACCAATATCACTTTGGATTGGGTGGTGCCTCCCGATATGGCGGAGCTTCCCGCCCTCGTCGGCGGTGTCGAGCAAGACTTCAAATATAAAGATTGTACCAAAGAAATGGCCATGGTCAACAAAGCCTTTATCGAAATTATGATAGATGGCGATGCCAACGGCCGCGGTTTCCAATACCCTATCCCCACCTATTCTATTACGAAGGATTTCGACTGGTCAGAGACCGAAAACAACAAGATGCTGTTCGAGATGACGGCAAAATACGGTACTCCTTATTTCTCCAATTATATTAACAGCGACATGGAGCCCAGCGATGTGCGCAGTATGTGCTGCCGTCTCCGTTTAGACCTCCGCGAACTCCGCAAAAAGTCGGGCGGGTTCTTTGGCAGCGGCGAAAGCACGGGTTCAGTTGGTGTGGTCACGCTCAATATGCCCAGACTAGCCTACCTTTCCAAAGACGAAACCGAGTTTTTCGACCGTCTCGAAAAGCTGATGAATATTGCCGCAAGATCCTTAAAGATTAAACGCAATGTCATTACCAAACTTCTTGAAGAAGGATTATACCCCTATACCAAGAGATATCTCGGCACTTTCGGCAACCATTTTTCTACCATCGGGCTTGTCGGTATGAATGAAGCTTGCCAAAACGCCAACTGGATCAAAAATAACCTTTCACATAAAGAAGCGCAAGAATTTACCCAAAAAACGCTCAACTTTATGCGGAATAAACTCAGCGATTATCAAGTGGAGTACGGCGATTTGTACAACCTCGAAGCGACCCCCGCAGAGTCGACCTCATTTCGGTTGGCAAAACACGACCTTCGCAAGTATCCCGATATCAAAACAGCGTCGGATAACAACAGCAGTCCTTATTATACCAACAGTTCGCATTTACCTGTGGGTTATACAGAAGATATTTTCGAAGCGCTCGATATCCAAGACGGACTGCAAACGCTCTATACTTCGGGCACGGTTTTCCATGCTTTCTTGGGACAAAAACTGCCTTCTTGGAAGGCGGCGGCAAATTTAGTGCGCAAAGTTGCCGAAAATTACGAACTTCCTTATTATACCCTCTCGCCAACCTATTCGGTATGCGGAGAGCACGGTTATTTAGACGGCGAACAGTACACCTGTCCCTTCTGCGGCAAAAAGACCGAGGTTTACAGCCGTATTACAGGCTATTACCGCCCCGTACAAAATTGGAACGACGGCAAATTGGAAGAATTCAAGCACCGCAAAACTTATGATATCCAAAACAGCGCGATTAAAAAGAGCGCGCCGACCCAAAAAGTCGATGCCGACACCGCAACAAAAACCGAGGCCGAATCCCAAAATATTCTTTTGTTCACCACTAAGACTTGCCCCAATTGCAAAATGGCCAAAGCAATATTAGACAAGGCGGGCATTCATTACGAAGTCATCGACGCCGAAAGCGAAAAAGAAAAAACTTTGCGTTACGGGGTCAAGAATGCGCCCACAATTCTCGTACCGGGCAAAGACGGATACGACAGATACGAAAACGCAAGCTATATTAAGAAATTCGCAGAGGAATACGCAAGATAAATGAATGATATTATTGTAATAGGCGCGGGCGCTGCTGGCATGACAGCCGCCCTCTATGCCCTTAGAAGCGGCAAAAGCGTACTTGTGCTGGAGAGCGAAAACTTCGGCGGCCAAATTTCATATTCCCCACGGGTAGAGAATTTCCCCTCTATCAAGCAAATTAGCGGCAGCGAATTGGCAGATAACCTGTTCGAACAAATTACCGCTTTGGGTGCCCAGGTAGAGCTAGAAAAGGTCCTGAATGTCCAAAAAGATAATTGCAAGTTCAAGGTAACTACCGAATACGGCGTGCACGAAGGCAAAAGCGTAATTATTGCAACGGGTGTGAAACATAAACATATCGGCATTTGCGGCGAACACGAATTGGTCGGAAAAGGCGTGTCTTATTGCGCCGTTTGTGACGGCGCTTTTTATGCTGGTGAAGAAGTCGCTTTGGTAGGCGACGGCAATACCGCGTTGCAATACTCATTACTTTTATCCAATTATTGCAAAAAGGTGTATGTGTGTACTTGGTTCGATAAGTTTTTCGGCGATTACAGTCTCGAAAAAGCGTTGCGCGAAAGAAAAAATGTAGAAATCATACCCGATGTTTGTCTAAAAGAGTTTGTTGCGGAAGACGGCGAACTCAAGGGACTGAAGTTCGAGGGCAGACTGACAAAAGAACCGCTACCTCTCAATGTCAAATCCGTATTTATCGCGATAGGCCAAGTCCCCGACAATAAGGTTTTCGAAAACCTTGTCAAGCTGGACAAAGAGGGCTATATTATCGCAACCGAAGATTGTTTGACCAGCACCGAAGGGGTGTTTGCGGCAGGAGATTGCCGCACCAAAAAAATAAGGCAGCTAACGACTGCCTGCGCCGATGGCGCAATCGCCGCGATAGCCGCCTGCGCTTATTTAGACAGAGAATAATAGAATGCGTTAAGCATATCCTCTCAAATCCACACGGCGAATATATTTCAGAAGAAGGCGCTTGAAAGAGAGCGCCTTTTCTAACGGCACTTCGCTTAGCCCTTTGGATAGACATCCGCCCGAATCAATGAATTTTTGCAAATAGAATTGCTTTGCGCCCTTTAGCCAAAAGCCAATCTCTTGGATGTCGGATTCGTCATGAAATCCGTCTACAAGTGTGGTACGGAACTCGTAATCGATGCCCGAAGACATCAGGTATGCCGTACTTTGCTTGATTTTATCTGTTTCAAG
>JAQVTZ010000135.1 GCA_028699795.1 Clostridia bacterium
GTTATCGCGCGGCACTGTGAGCGGGAAGCGTTGCAAACGGCAAAAGCAGAACTAATGAAGATGTACGGACTAAGTGAAAACGAAGCGTATAAAAAACTTGCAGAAATTATGAAAAAATGCGCTTGTACGCCAGAAAAGGCTCTCGATATTTTCAAAAAGGAATATTTATGTTAAACTTTGGGGAAATGTTGGGCGCGGAGACCGCTATTGCGGAAGAAGATATTGCGTTATTAGAGGATATCCGCAAAAGCATGCGATATTCGGCAGACCTCGCGTCTTCCGATGTTTTTTTGGATTGTTACGACAAGTCGGAGACAAAAGCGATTGTTGTCGCGCACGAAAAGCCCCGTTGGTCCAAGTCTCTTTACCAAGGGGAAGTTGTGGGGCAATTCGCCCTTCGCGACAACGAGCCCGCCGTATATCATGCGTTAGAGACTGGCGTGCCCGTCCACGACCTTAAGGCAGTTACACAAGAGGGCAAAACGGTAAAACAAGATGTCGTACCCGTGCAGAATGCGCAGGGAAAAACAATCGCCGTGCTGATACGCGAAAAGGATGTTTCGGAAACGCTGGTACGCGAAAAAAAGTACCGTTTTTTGGCAAAACAACGCGAAAAAGGAGCCAATGCAGATTTTTCCGCAACGGGCGAGTCCGCCCAAACCGTCTTGCGGGAAGCGCATCATCGCATCAAAAACAATCTTCAACTAATTGTTTCAATGATGCGGATGCAATCGCGCGCAAGCGACAGCGAAGAGGTAAAAAAGGCATTTAGTCTCAATATGCAGAGGGTATTGACAATCGCTTCTATCCATGATATACTTACCAATACCGATATTTCGGAAACCGCGGAGCTAAAAACGCTTATAAAAAAGGTTGTTCGCGAAATCGGGGCTCTTTTCGAAGGCAGCCGCAAGGTAAAAATTGCGGTTTCGGGAGACAGTCTCGAGGTGGCGGCGGATGCCGCGACGGCGACGGCGGTTGTTGTCAACGAACTGGTGACCAATGCCTTGTTGCATGGTTACGGACAGGGCGCCGAGGGGCGTATCCGCATAGGAATCAAAAAAGGTAACCGCTTTGTGACCATATCGGTAGAGGATGACGGATGCGGATTCAATACCGAAGATGCCGCAAAAGGCAATGGGCTGCCCATCGTGACGCGTATGGTCAAAGATAAGCTGCACGGGGTGTTTCGCATTAAGTCGGACAAGGCAGGGACCAAAGCCGCGTTCGATTTCGAGATAAAATAACAACGAGAAGAAGCGCACAATAGGGTGCGTATGTGGGCAAAGAGGCCGTAACGCAAGACAGAAAGTCTTGTTGTTTGGTCTTTTTTTCGTTTGGGAGAAAATATGGCGGAGCAGGAGATTCTTAGCGTTGGCATCGATATCGGCACATCGACCACCCAAACCGTGTTCAGCAGATTAAAGATGCAGAACACGGCAGGTTTCTTTGCCGTTCCGAAGATTGCCATTGTAGAGAAAAAAATTGTTTATCGTAGTTCCGTGCATCTTACCCCGCTTATCGGGCGTTCCCAAATCGATTCCGTTGCCGTCAAAAAACTGGTGCAAGAGGATTTTCGAGAGGCGGGATTCACGCCCAAAGATACGGCGACAGGCGCGGTTATCATCACGGGCGAAGCCGCGCGCAAAGAGAACGCGGCGGTGGTACTGGAAGAATTGTCGGGCTTTGCGGGAGAGTTTGTCGTTGCGACAGCGGGTCCCGATTTAGAGTCCGTGATTGCCGGCAAAGGAAGCGGCGCTTGGCAGTATTCGGTAGAGAACGCTTGCGCGGCCGTCAATTTCGATATCGGCGGCGGCACCACTAATGTCGCGCTGTTCTATTGCGGCGAAGTAGTGGCGAAGGGCTGCCTCGATATCGGCGGCAGACAGGTATGTATCGACAAAGACGGCAAGATATCCTATGTCAGCGCAAGCGCGGCAAAAGTGGCAGAAAGCATACTTTTGGATATTAAGGCATCCCAAAAAGCCGATAAAGATGCCTTAAAGCGGCTTTGCGACAAAATGGCGGAACTGCTGGAAGATCTGATTGCGGGCAAAAATAGCATATTGTTGCAAGCGGTCACCACAAAGGGAAGTACCCCCTACGAGGCGGTGATGCGGCCGGACGCGGTGTTTTTCTCGGGCGGAGTGGCGGACTGTATCTACCAAACTTACGACAATTCTTTCGAGTTTTACGACGTCGGCATTTTGCTGGGCAAGGCGATAAGAGACAGGCGGTTTTTTGGCGATTATAGCGTGGTGAGCGGCGCCGAAACCATACGCGCGACCGTTGTGGGCGCGGGCAGCTATACGACAACAATATCGGGCAGTACGATTTTTTATAGCAAGGAATTGTTTCCGCTCAAAAACTTGCTTGCGCTGAAGCCGAATGTGGCCGTGCAAGAAGAGTGTCTGAACGGAAAAAGCGACAAGTTGAAAGATAATATCATCCGTTTCATAAAAGAAACAGACAAACAAGACTTGATTCTTTGTATTGACGGCGAAACAGATCCTTCTTATACAAGCATCAAACTGCTGGGGAAAGCGGTAACGGAAGCCTGTAATGCCGCTTATCCTATGGGCGTACCCATTGTTGTGGCGGTAAAAAACGATATGGCAAAGGCGTTGGGGCAAACCGTATTCGGATTGGTCAACAAAAAAAGAGAGGTTGTCGTCATCGATTCCATTCGCCCCGAGCACGGAGATTATGTCGATCTCGGCAAGCCGCTCATGGGAGGGTTGGCGGTGCCTGTCGTCGTCAAATCCCTTATCTTCGGATAACGGCGGATCTGCGGCGCAATACGGCGTCAGACTCCGGTTTTGTTTGGTTGTGTACCCCAATGTACACGCCCTGCACAAAATTCTCGTCTTCCTTGTCTTGCTTGCATCTGCGCCGTTATCTTGGCAAGGCGGATCTGCGGCGCAATACGGCGTCAGACTCCGGTTTTGTTTGGTTGTGTACCCCAATGTACACGCCCTGCACAAAATTCTCGCCTTCCTTGTCTTGCTTGCATCTGCGCCGTTATCTTGGCAAGGCGGATCTGCGGCGCAATACGGACTAAGTAAAAATATCAAAAAAGTTCTTATCACTCAAGGAGAATAACATGGCATATAAGACAATGTTATCGGGACAGACCTTTACCTTCGACTCCGTAAAAGAGGTGTTGGGCAAAGCAAATGAAGAAAAGTCCGGCGACAGGCTGGCGGGTGTTGCCGCGTCGTCGGAAAGGGAACGGGTCGCCGCCAAAGAAGTGCTTGCCGCGATGACGCTTGCCGAACTCAGAGAAAATCCGGTGGTTCCTTACGAGATAGACGATGTAACGCGAAT
The DNA here is from genome assembly GCA_028699795.1 of Clostridia bacterium. Classification (GTDB taxonomy): domain Bacteria; phylum Bacillota; class Clostridia; order Christensenellales; family DTU072; genus Firm-09. The sequence goes on from JAQVTZ010000135.1 coordinate 3,328, forward strand.
CAATCAAGACAATCTCAACGAATATGCCTACAACAGAATGAAGAATCTTACCGTAGCGGACTTCCGCGAATGGATACTGGATTATAAGACGACCGAAGCTGACCTTCGCGATGTGTCTAAGGCGCTTACTGCCGAAATGGTGGCAGGCGTTACAAAACTGATGACCAATTTAGACTTGGTTTACGCCGCCAATAAAATGATGGTGCCTGCCCGTTGCAATACGACAATCGGGTTGCGCGGCACGCTGGCGACACGGCTCCAACCCAACCACACGCAAGATAACTTGGAAGGGATTACGGCGTCATTATTTGAGGGCTTAAGCTACGGCGCGGGAGACGCGCTCATCGGGCTGAACCCCGTCAACGATACGGTCTCGAGCCTCGCGGAAGTGTTGAAAAGGTTCGACGAAATCAAAAACGAATACCGAATTCCCACGCAGATTTGCGTTCTTGGGCATATCAAAACACAAATCGAAGCAGTCAAGAAAGGCGCGCCCGCCGATATGATTTTCCAGTCGATTGCGGGAAGTCAAAAGGGCAACGAGGCGTTCGGATTTACGACCGAAACAATATGGGAAGCGCGCGACCTCATGCGGCGCAAAGGGACTTCTACGGGGCCCAATGTGTTGTACTTCGAAACTGGGGAGGGAAGCGAATTGTCGTCGGATTCTCATTACGGCGCGGACGAGTTGACGATGGAGGCGCGCTGTTATGCCTATGCCAGACATTTTTCGCCCTTTATGGTCAATACGGTGGTGGGATTTATCGGTCCCGAATACCTGTATGACAGCAAGCAGATGATACGCGCGGGCTTGGAAGACCATTTTATGGCGAAGCTATTGGGCGTGCCGATGGGGTGCGACTGCTGTTATACCAACCATATGCAGGCAGACCAAAACGACCTCGAAAACTTAACCGTATTGTTGGGCTCCGCGGGTGTCAACTATGTAATCGGCGTGCCGTCTTCGGACGATATTATGTTAAATTATCAATCGAATTCTTACCATGACGCATCCGCCGTGCGCGAAATCCTCAACAAACGCCCGATTCATGAATTCGAAAAATGGCTCGAGAGTTACGGCATTATGGAAAACGGCAAACTGACCGCGCGCGCAGGCGATCCGACCCTATTTGTAAAAAAAGGAAGATGACTATGGACACAAGACTCATACAATCGGTTGTAGAAGAAGTGGTAAAAGAAATGATGCGGGAAAAAAGCGGTTCCCGCGCGCCCGTGTCGTCTTCGGTTGCCGCTTACGGTGAAAAAAGAGAAGAATACACGGCAAAAGTTCAAAATCCGGTAGATATTACGGCGGAAGTGCAACTGGACAAACCCGTTCCGCCTCCTTCCACCATCGCAAGGCCACTACAGAAAACCACTTTAGAAATCGCAAAGGAGAACGGACTTCTTTTAGAAAACCCCGAGGATGCGGGCGCGCTCGTAAGGATGAAATCGCACACCACCGCGCGAATCGGTGTCGGCAAAGCGGGTCCGAGACTCAAAACCAAAACAATGTTACAGCTTCGCGCCGACCACGCGGCGGCGCGCGATGCCGTCTTTGAGGATGTGGACGCCGCATTTATCCATAAAATGGGGCTTACAGAGTTTAAGACGCTGTGCGAAGATAAAAACGAATACCTTACCCGTCCCGACCTTGGCAGACAATTCCCAAAAGCCGAATTGGAAAAGCTGGCGCAAACAGCGGGGAAAAATTGTGATGTGTTAATCTATGCAAGCGACGGATTGTC
>JAQVTZ010000136.1 GCA_028699795.1 Clostridia bacterium
GACATAGCTTCCGCCGTTGCTTTCGAAGTATACGACATAGGGGCCTTCGGGGTTTGTTGGATAGTAAAAGTTAGGGGTAAAATCACTCCAATCATCGCTTCGACGATATGAGTCTAAAAGGCTGATTGCAGAAAGTCGTATCCATAATGCGCCGCCTTCACCGTTAGATTTATACAGTGCTTTTCCGTTGGTGCAAGTAATTGTCGAAATGGACAAAAGAGCAAAGTCCAAATGGTTGCTTCCTTCCCAATAGATAGACCGATACCCCGCTCTTTCTAAGAAAACGCTGTTAAGATAAGTCAACTCATTCATACCAAACAAGGCATAATCTTTAAGTTCCAAAGTATTTCTTAAATAAAGGCTGGCAATATTGGCGCCGAAAAACGCATAGCCAGCTATTATTTCGCAATTGTCATGAACGCTGTACTCCAAAGGTGATGTAGCCGGCGCATAACGAATTAGTTTTCCGTATTTCTTGTCTCCATATCTTTCATAAAGCGCATATCCCGACGAATCTACCGCAAAAACGGGATTATCGCTGACGCTAAATCCTTTTAAACCAAGACAATCGACGAAAGCATCCAGTCCGATACTTCTTACCCTGCTGAGGTCGATTCTTTCTAGGTTTTGTAAGCCGTAAAAAGTTTCATCGGCTAGTTGCGTAGCAACGCCTAAAGAAAGCGATATGAGCCATGCAGAATTGCTAAACGCCCTTTTGGATATGCGTGTTACCGCTCTGCCGTCTATCTGTGCAGGTACGGCAAGGGAAGTAAGCGTATATGAATTCTTGATAGACAATAATCCGTAACTGTCATCCGATCTAACATAAAATAAGAAGTTTTCTCGTTCGACGATGCCCGAACGCAAAAGCGCATAATCCTCCGAAGGGTCGTCGCAAGAGGTTATCAATAAATAGTTGTCGTATAGACAGCCGGAAAACGACATACCTCCGCTTTGCGACTCTAAAACACCGCCTAATTTTTGCATAAGAAACGGTACAACCGATAGTTCTTCCATTTTTAATGCAACAAAATCGGTAAGATAATCGCAAGCAAGAATAGACGAAATATAGACGGTATAGTTTTGCAAGTCAAAATCTTCCAAATATTCTTTTATTGCGTTCGGTGTGGCATAATAAGTAAGATTTCCACCGTTTTGCATATAAATCGTTTTGTTATTCCCAAAAAATTCGGCAAAATCCAAATTTCGATTATCTTCAATAAATACGGCGCGTATGCCCACACTTTCGGCGGGCATAATAAAAGATTGTTGTATTGGCACTGTTTGCTCGTTTTGGTCGATATAGTATAAAGATTCAAGCCTGTAGCCGTCATCGGGGGTTACGGTTAAATTGACAGCTTTCCCCGCGTTTGCAGAGGTTACATCGGCAGTAATGCTCCCGTTGTCCGAAGTAAAACATGTAATCGAGTATTTTGTAGTCGTGATCGGGTCAAAGGATGCGGTAAGCATGACATCCTGCGCGGGCATCTCGAAACTGTCTTCCGTTATCATCTGTCCGTTTACAAAAACCGTACCATTAAAATAATTGCCGAAAGCGCCGTAAAACACGCGAACAGTTTCCCCTTCGGCTGCTTCTTCTTTGTCCGCATACGCATATCCCCAACTCAAATGATAAAAGGTAATGGGGTAAACGCGCTCAAATTCGGCCTCAATCACAACATTGGCGGAAGGCATTAAGAAATAGTCTTCACATGGCGCGCCGTTTGCGAGCAATGTCCCCTCTTTTAGACGATACCCGGTATCGGGCGATACCGTGATAAAGATAACATCGTTCTCGTCTGCCGCGGTTTTGGAAACCGACACCGTACCCCCTGCGGTAGAGGTAACCGTACATGAATAGTTGTTTTCGTCGCTCCCTGTATTGATTGGGACGAATTCCGCGCTGATAATAACATCCTCTTCGGGCATAACAAAATATGTTTGTTCTAACAGAACACCATTTTTCAGTAAACTATGTGGTTTCAAAATATAATTTTCGTGTGGTATAAGGGATAGCTGTATCAGTTCTCCCGCGTATGCGTTCCCACCCGAAGAAAATCCGATACCGCCGACTCCGGTAATATTGGATGAAAGCGTAAAGGGTTTGCGCTCAAAAACAGCCGAAACAATTACATCGTGCGCGGGCATCACAAAATTGTCGCCGAAAATGGGAGTAGAGCCTACCAAATAACGAGATAACTCGTAACCGTTAATTGATGTAGCGGAAAGCGTTACGGTTTCTCCGCATGAGTATTCTTGCTTCGGCGCATATACGCTACCGTAAGGAATATTGCGATTTATGTTCATTTGATATTGTGTATCATAATCAATCGGTAAAAAGACCGCCGTTAACGCGGCAGGCGCATCGGGCATCAAGAAATAGTCTTCTGTAAGTTCCTTGTCGTTCATTGACAACGATTGTAGATAATACCCCTCTTCTGCGATTGTTTGAACCTCTACATATTCGCCGTATTTGGCGCTTGTTTTAGCGGGCAGGACACTGCCACCTTCTACGGATATCGTTTGTACGGTATAATCGGGGCCGCTAATTGGTGTAAATGTCGCGGCAATGATGACATTGTTTGACGGCATAATAAAACTGTTATTGTTAAGAGACGCATTGTTAAAGGTAAGATTAGCTACTCGATATCCATAATCCGGTATGGTAAGTAAAGTAACAATTTCGCCGAATGTGGCTATACTCTTGTCCGCATAAACTTCGCCATGTTCGGCCTGATTTACCGATAAAGTATAATTGATAAGTTCAATTTCGAAAGCAATTACGACATTTTCGGCAGGCATCAGAAAGGAACCTTCCGTTATGGGCTCATTATTTGCTTTTAAAGTGCCTTCTTTGTACCGATAACCTTGTTTCCAAACTCTTACGGTGACAGCGACTCTGTCATTTTTGACCGCTTGAAAGGTGCTCAGCTCGACATCGGCATCGGAATAAAGTGATAGTTGGTCGGGAGTAAGACCTGTCATGCTATCGTATATTCGTAAAGTTAAGCCTTCTACTTGTGCCGTAATAGTGTGAGGGTAAAGATTGACATCCACCCAAGCCGCATAGAGCGTGGCATTTGCATTGATTTTAAATGTATTGGGATTGTATTTAAACTTTAGGTTAGAATCGGTATACCATCCGTCGAAAACAAAACCGTCTTTGGTAGGAGGAACAGGCAATACAAGCGTATCTGTGGAAGTTAATCTTTGAGACGGAATCGCACTACCCCCATTTGTTTCAAAAGAAATGAGAAACTCTGTCTGTTGAGGCCTGCGGACACAAGCACAAAACAGACTTGCCAAAATTAAGCACCCCACCAAAATGATGATAATAAATGCAGATCTTCTCATAGTATAATTATAACAGATAAGAAATATATGTCAATATTGCGAATACCGCGATAATGAACTATACGATAGAGACCTATATTTCAATTTTGCCCGTAATATTGCTTATTTCGGCGGAGAATTTTTTTATTATAGGGCGGACTTCTTTTTGTATAAACTCGCTGACTTGCCGAGGCGCGCATCCGATAAACTTTCGGGGATCCAACAATTTTTTTAGGTCGCCTGCCGCCGTAAAAGCAGGGTCTTGTTGTATCCTTTTGATCAGGTCGTTGGGTTTACCTTCCAACCGCACTTTTTTGGTTGCTTCCATAGAGTGCACACGAATTCGTTCGTGCAGCTCTTGACGATCGCCACCCGCCTTTACGCATTCCATAAGTATGGTTTCGGTAGCCATAAACGGCAATTCCTGCATCACATGCTTGCGTATCACCTTTTCGTAGACGACAAAACCGTCTGTCACATTCAGCAATAATTCTAGCAACGCATCCGCTGTCAAAAAGGCTTGTCCCATAACAATGCGGCGGTTTGCCGAGTCGTCCAAGGTACGCTCGAACCCCTGTGTGGCTGCCGTCATAGCGCAGTTAATCGGCAAAGACATAAGATAGCGCGCAAGCGAACTGATGCGTTCGGAACGCATTGGATTGCGCTTATACGCCATGGCGGAAGAGCCAATTTGCGTCTTTTCGAAAGGTTCTTCCAACTCTTTCATGTTTTGTAAAAGTCTGACATCAATAGAAAGTTTGTACGCGCTTTGCGCGAGCATAGACAAAACCGATACAATGTTATAATCTATTTTGCGTGTGTAAGTCTGCCCGGATACGGGAATGGATTTTTTAAAACCGAAGCGATTGGTTATAAATTTATCAAGCGCTTTGATTTTGGCGATATCACCCTCGAAAAGCGACAAAAAACTTGCTTGCGTACCTGTTGTACCCTTGACACCGCGCATCATAAGATTGTTTGTAGCGAATAAAATATTTTGGTAATCTAATAAAAAGTCTTGAATCCAAAGTGTCGCCCTTTTGCCGACCGTAACAAGCTGGGCTGGTTGATAATGAGTGAACCCCAAAGTTGGAAGATTTTTATATTTTAGGGCGAAAGCCGAAAGTTTGTCTATCACGGCTACCAATTTTTTTATGACAAGTTGTAACGCTTCTCTATAGATAATAACATCTGCATTGTCTGTGACATAACAGCTAGTCGCGCCCAAATGGATAATGGGCGCAGCCTTGGGACATTGCAATCCGTACGCATAAATATGCGCCATCACATCGTGTCTTACAACTTTTTCACGCGCTTTGGCCGTCTCAAAATCGATGGTATCTAAATGGGCCTGCAGTTCGTTAATTTGCTCTTCTGTGATATCCAGCCCTTGTTCTTTTTCGCCTTGCGCGAGAGCGAGCCACAGCTTACGAAAATAGGTAATTCTGTTTTGTTCCGAAAAAATAGCGGACATCTCTTCTGTAGCGTATCTTGTCACGAGAGGATTGTTATAAAGTGTATAGTTTTCCATCTTTTTCTCCGAAATATTTATTTAATCGGTTATTATTAGAGTTTATCGTAGTGATAAGAAACAGAAACCCGTACAAAGGTTGTACGGGCTTCGTGATAAGTTTGGTTAGGAGAGCACAAGCCGTTTTTGCTTGCTCACATCCCGCCCTGCGGTAGAATACAG
>JAQVTZ010000010.1 GCA_028699795.1 Clostridia bacterium
TCTGCCACCGAAACGACATCCTTCTCGAACAAGAGGTTTTTGAGGTAAGCAAAGCTGAAGTAAGAGGGGTTAATCATTTGCAAAGCGTCACCGACGCAAAAGAGTTTGCGCGCAAGCGTTTGCATCAGGCAAAGGGATACCTCCGTCATGTCCTGCACTTCGTCGATAATTGCAAGCGAATAAGGCTCGGCGCCCTCTATTTTAGACAGCAGGCGGCGGCTCATGATATTGTTGTCGGCAAGTCCCTTTGCATGGAGATGGGCGGCATAATCTTTTGCCAGCGAATAGATGATTTCGCATTCGGGACGGTTGAAGCTGTCTTTGCGTTTTTCGGCGTACTCCTCTAGCGTCAGCAGTTTTTGGGGATGGGCAGGGTCTGCGCAGCCCAATACCATTCCGTAAATCTCTTTAAATATGACCTCGTGCGAAAGATAGGCGATTTTGTTCAGCTTGCCCACAAGCTGGTGGTTTTTGATGTTTTTGACATAAGTCTTAACAAAATATCCTTCGTCCACGGAGGCGGCGCGCCCCGCGCGGTTGCGGTAAAGGTCTTCTATCAAATAATAGTCCACTTTATTATCGAGATAGTCCGTGATTTCTTCTATTTTGGCGAGAATCTTTTCGTCCTCTCTTGCAGGGAAGGACATGGCAAACTTGGTTTCGATGGCTTTTTTGTGGTCTTTGTCCGCAAATACGATGCGGCCTTCGCGATAATCGCGTATAAACGCTTTCAGGTTTTTGGTAAAAGCGTCCGCTCTTGCTCTTGTGTCCAGCAAAAGCCCGCGCGAATAGGTGGTATATAAGGTGCGCCCGTAATACCCTCTGCACGCCGTAAAGAGTATTTTGTTGATGCAAATATTGGTTTTTCCGCTTCCTGCGACTCCTTGCACCAGTACATTTTGGTCTTCGATTTCCACAATGCGCTGCTGTTCTTCGTTAAGCAAGGGAAAATGGATTTGGTCGGCAAGTGAAAGATGATATAGCTTATGAAATTCCGTTCTGCTTGTAAGATGCTTGTCGGGGGTAATTTTGGCGCGGAACTTTTTATAATGGCGCAAATAGGCGGCAAAACTTTGGTCGTTGTGGCGTCCGTTGTTTTCTTTGTCGAAATAGTGAAAAAACACGATATCTTTGGGCTGAAGCATAATAGTCGCTTCCGTCATTTTGCCGAACTTCACCAAAAAAACATGCGCGCCGTCCGCCGTTTCTAAACGGAAACAGTCGATATCGTTGCGTAAGGAGGCGTTTTGGCCCAATAATTTTGTGTTGTTGATATGCAGAATCAGCCCTTCCGCAAGCTTCGATACAAATAAATCCGTATCGGCAAAGCGACGGGTCTCCTTAATAAACCGTTCCGTTTTATAGATGCCGCACTCGGAAGACAACACGCTTTTCGCGGCGTCTACGGTAAATTCCAACATAGAGTAACTCCTACCGGTAATTTTACCACATTTGCGGCGTTTGTACAATGCTAGCTTAACTCAAACATTCCCATATAGAGTTGATAATACTTGCCTTTTTGTTGCAACAGGCTATCATGGTTGCCGCGCTCGATTATCTGTCCGTTTTCGAGCACCAATATCGCGTCGGCGTTGCGAACGGTAGAGAGACGGTGGGCAATGACAAATACCGTGCGGCCGTGCATCAGTCCGTCCATGCCCTTTTCGATCAACCATTCGGTACGGGTGTCGATGGAACTGGTCGCTTCGTCTAAGATTAGCACGGGTGGATTAGCTACCGCCACGCGTGCAATCGAAAGCAATTGCCGTTGCCCTTGCGATAGGTTGGCGCCGTCTGCGGTAAGTACGGTATCGTAACCGTGGGGCAAGTGAGAGATGAAGAAGTCCGCGTTCGCGAGTTTTGCCGCGGCAAAGATTTCTTCATCGGTCGCATCCGGCCTTCCGTAACGGATATTTTCTTTGACCGTACCTGTAAACAGATGCGTATCCTGTAAAACCATGGCGAGAGAGCGGCGAAGGTCGTCTTTTTTGATTTTGTTGATGTTGATACCGTCGTAGCGTATCTTGCCGTCGGGCAAATCATAAAAGCGGGTAAGAAGATTGGTGATCGTGGTTTTGCCCGCGCCCGTCGAGCCCACCAATGCGATTTTTTGCCCGGGGGTGGCGTATAGCGAGACATCTTTTAATACGGTTTTGTTTTCTTCGTAGGCGAAGGTCACCGATTCGAAACGGATATCTCCTTTTAATTCGGTATAGGTCAGCGTGCCGTCTTTGTGCGGGTGTTTCCAAGCCCAACGCCCCGTGGTTGTTTCGCTCTCGGTAATGGTGCCGTCTTCAGAAATAGTTGCGTTTACCAAACGCACATAACCGTCATCTACTTCGGGCTCGGTGTCCAACAGGTCGAAAATTCTTTCGGCGCCTGCGAGCGCAAGCAAAATGCCGTTAAACTGCTGTGCGGCATGTCCTATCGGCATCGAAAGCTGTCTGGAGTACTGCATAAAGGATACCAGCGTCGCAACGCCCGCGGCATAGGCCCCCAGTTGCCCGCCTATCACAAGGAAAGAGCCTATAATAGCAACCAACGCGTACAAAAGGTAAGACAGGTTGCCCATAATCGGCATAAGCATATTGGCATAGCTGTTGGCTGCAGTCGCGTTGTCGCAAAGTTCTTCGTTAAGACCTTTAAAGCCTTGTTTCACTTTCTGTTCGTGGCAGAATACTTTGGTCACCTTTTGACCTTCGATATACTCTTCGATATATCCGTTGACCTTGCTTAATGAAACTTGCTGTCTCATAAAATATTTGCCGCTTTTTTTGGCAAGACGGGCTACGGATATCAGCATCAAAGCAAGCATTCCTATGACGAAGATGGCAAGTTGCCAACTTAAAATCACCATCATGGTAAACATCGAGATAACCGATACGACCGTTGAGATGATTTGTGGCAACGCTTGCGCAATCAACTGGCGCAGGGCATCCGTGTCGTTTGTATAGCAAGACATGATTTCGCCATGGGTGCGTCCATCAAAGTAACGCAAGGGCAAACGCTGCATTTTTTCGAACATGGTATCCCTTATGACACGCATCACGCCGGTTACAACATTGATAATCATTCGCTCTTGCAAAAACAATGCGAAAATTCCTGCAAAATAGATTGCAATCATTGTGCCGAATGCGCCCGCAAGATCGGCATAAGTCGCAAGCCCCAATTTAATGTTAATGATGATTTCGAGTACAATTTTAATATAATAGGTGGCTGCCACATTTGCAGCGACAGCGGTAAATAAGCCTAAAAGTGCGAATATCGCAGACCATTTAAACTTGCTGATATAGGACAAGACCCTTGCAATGGTTTTGCCGGGATTCTTTACTTTTTGAGGGGATCTATTGATGTGTGCCATTTTATTCTCCCCCCTTTTGTTGCGAATGGTATACCTCGCGGTAAATACTGTTTGCGGCAAGCAACTCTTGATGCGTACCGATGGCGTCGATTTTACCGTTATTTAATACGATAATTTTATCCGCTTCTTTTACACTGTTGATTCTTTGTGCAATAATAATCACCGTCGTATTCGAGAGCTTTTTGCGCATTCCTTCGCGTATCTTGGCATCCGTTGCCGTATCGACTGCGCTCGTGCTGTCGTCCAGTATCATGATGCGCGGCTTCTTTAGTAGAGCCCGCGCGATACAAAGTCTTTGTTTTTGTCCGCCCGACACATTTACGCCGCCTTGTCCGAGGTCCGTATCGTATCCGCTGGGGAACGATCTGATAAATTCGTCCGCCTGCGCGATCTCGCAAGCCGCGGCAATCTCGGCTTCGGTCGCGTTTTCATCACCCCATTGCAGATTTTCTCTGATTGTACCGGTAAACAATACATTTTTTTGGAGCACCATCGCAACCGCATCCCTTAGATTCTTTAATGTGTAACTCTTTACGGACGCTCCTCCCACCAATACTTCGCCTTTTTGGACATCGTATAATCTGGGGATAAGCTGAACCAGCGAAGTCTTGGCGCTGCCGGTGCCGCCGATGATTCCCACGGTTTCGCCCGCATTGATTTTGAAACTGATTCCGTTTAACACATAATTATCGCTCTTAGAATAGCTAAACGAAACCTCTCGGAACTCTACGCTACCGTCCCTAACCCTTTTTTCGGGGTCGGCGTCTGTATCGGCGATATCAGGTTCTTCATCCAACACCTCCACGATACGCTTTCCCGATGCCCTGCTGATGACAAGGTTAATAAGTATCATGGCAATTAACATAATGGACATCAAAATTTGTTGCACATAGGCAATAAAGCTGGAAAGCTGGCCTTCGGACATGGTATCGGATATCACGAACTTTCCGCCGAACCATAAAATGGCCAACAAACATCCGTACATACAAAACATAAACAACGGCAAGCCGAACACCACGACTTTTTCCGCTTTCAGTTGCGCCCGTTGTACTGCCGAAGAGGCTTTGCGGAACTCCGCGGTCTCGTGACTTTCACGCACAAAAGACTTTACCACACGAATTGCGACAAGGTTTTCCTGCACGCGGTTGTTCATTGCGTCGAACTTTTTAAACATTCTTTCGAATAGCGGGAACCCGAATCGAATCAATATAAACATCGCAACCGTCAGCACAGGCACAACCGCCACAAAAGTTAACGCGAGCCGCGCATTTAAGGTCATCGCCATAATCACGCCGACGGTAAACATCAGCGGGGCGCGTACCGCGACCCTGATAAGCAACATATACGCCATCTGAATAAAATTGATATCCGTAGTCAAGCGGGTAATGAGACTTCCCGTCGAAAATTTATCCACATTGTAGAACGAAAAATCCTGCACCTTGCCGAATACGCGGCTGCGAATGTTTTTGGCAAAACCCGCGCTTGCTTTCGCCGCAAAACGCGCCGAAAGCACACCAAAAAACAGCGATACCATCGCGCAAGCGATCATGATACAGCCATAAATAATAACATTGTCGGTATTGCCCGGTCGAATTCCTCTGTCTACAATAAAAGACATCAGGTAAGGGATGACGACCTCCAATCCTACCTCAAGTGTTACAAATAAAGCCGCCAGAAGGGAGGGTCGTTTGTATTCTCCTATTCCGGTGGCTAATTTCTTTATCATAATGTCAATCTCCCGGATGAGTTAATAAAATTTTCAATTATACTCTTGTTGTTGTATAAGGTTATTCCGCTTTAAGTTTGTCCAAAAACTTTACGACGGCGTCTATGTTCGGTTTGGTTCCTTTTTTAAAAGGCAACAAGTGCGAGCAATGCGAGTCGCCCTTAATGTTCCCGATGTAGGTATGTGTTTTTACGCCGTTATCTTTTAGTTTTTGCACCATCGCCTCTATTTGTCCGCCGCAAAAGCTGTCGTGCTCGGCTGCGGAAATAAAGGTTTCACACCAATGTTCATTTACATGGTTAAGCACATTGCTGCTTTCTTGTTGGGGGAACTCGTACCCGTACCCTTTGAAATTGGTGCCGAACACACAGTTGGTGATATCGGTCGACACGCCGAAAGGCGCTTTCGCGGTAAAACACTTTTGCAGATAGAAAGGCGCGCAAAAAGTAAGTAATGCCCGCAACGGCCGCCCGTTATATTGTGGCAAATTGAGGCTTTCGCGAAGGGCAGGGCTATAAATTGCGGCGGCTGCGTGAGCAGCATAATATCCGCCTGCAGAGTCTCCCGATAATACGATTTTGTCGAGGTCGAGATGGTATTTATCTTTTAGAGTATTCACAAAGTTGAGAGAGTTTATCACATCTTCGGTTGCCGCGGGATACTTGTATTTGGGAGCAAGACGGTAATTGATATTTACAACAAACCAGCCGCGCGCGGCAATAAGCCTTGCAATTCCGCTACGGTACCTTTTGTCTCCGCACACATACCCTCCGCCGTGTACATTGACAAACACAGGACGGGGCGCGTCGCTTTTTGTATAATACACATCAGCCTTCGTAAACTTGCCGAAACGGGCGTCGAAAACAAGGTCGCGCTCTACCGTAACCGAAGCATCCCTTTTATAATTGCGCAAGGGGTGATTGACAAGGTCGCTGATTTTAAAAAATATCCTTGAAGTATGCATGTTCTCTCTCCCTTTTTTAATGCTATTAAGGAAATATAGCCGAATGGCCGTAAAAGCTAATTGCGCACGAAGCGTATCACTTTTTTACCGTATTTCTGAAGTGGTTCCTTCCCTAATAGAGTATTCTATATAATTAATTAATGCAAGAAATTATACTATTTTACAACCGAAAAAGTCAATGAAATACAAATGGGAAACTCTATTTAGCCCCTTCGGGGAATTTTGGAGGAATTTTTGAGTGAAAAAGCGATACAAATCTGTACGCTTTTGCAGTAATCTGTAAACAAAAGCGTCATAAGGTGGCGGAACACAAAGCTTTACGTGGTAAGGGTATCTTGTTTCGCTTCGCGAAAAGAGACAACTCCTTAACTTATTCTTAACTTAACAAGCAATTTATCCAAAAGGTCATACTTGTCAAGCTTTTTCATGACCAGATACAACAGCATAAACAATGGTACGGATAATACGGCGACAGGGATGAGAATTTTGAGCACATCGACATTAAAGTCTGTGGTGAGTCCAAAAAAGGTTGTGAAGTCAAAAAATTCGAAATCCGCAAAGAATGTCAATACAAAAATGCTTGCCAAAATAACGATAAGCCCTATTCTGACAAAATTAAACGGATAGGATATTTTGGCGATATAGCATAGCCCTAACAAAGAGGTGACAATCGTACACATCGTAGAGATTTGCGCGGGCGTGATTGTTTGAGGAAAAAGTTTGGATGACAGCGAAATCGCCACCACGGCCGCTGCTACCGTGATAGAAGCGGGAAGGGCGTTTTTTATGACTTTATTAAAGAATTTGCCTGTGATGATATCACGGTTGGGTTCCATCGCGAGGATATAAGAAGGAATGCCTATTGTAACCGTACCAATTAAAGTAAGATGCTTGGGTTCAAACGGTAGGTCGGCGGAAAGCAACATAAAAATAAGCGCGAACAAAAAATTATAGCCTGTTTTCACAAGAAACAGCGCCGCCGAACGCTCCAGATTATTGATGCTTCTTCTGCCCTCGGCGACGACTTTGGGCATCGAGGCAAAGTTGTTGTTGAGAAGTACCAGTTGAGAAACATTTTTTGCGGCATCGCTTCCGCCCGCCATTGCCACCGAGCAATCGGCTTCGCGTAGCGCAAGCACATCGTTTACGCCATCACCCGTCATTCCCACTGTGCGACCTCGCGCTTTAAGTGCTTTAACAATTTTAAGTTTTTGGTCGGGCGTGACTCTGCCGAACACTTTATAACGGGCTACCGCGTCTTCCAACGCTTCATCGGTCGTGAGCGTTGTGGCGTCCACATAGCTTTGAGCATTCTCTAGTCCCGCGCGCGCGGCGATGCTTTTGACGGTTACCGCATTGTCGCCCGAAATGATTTTGATGTCCACCCCTTGCTCGGCAAAAAACCGCAGGGTGTCGGGTGCCTCTTTGCGTATCTTATCCGAAAGAACGACAGCCCCCAACAGCTTGCGGGCAGCGGGAAGTTTGTTATTTTGTAAGGTTCCTTGAAAGCTTGCAAGAACCAATACACGGTTGCCTTTTTCAGATTCTTCCTTAATAAATGCCGCGGTTCTCACTCCGATTTTTTTAAGAACCGTTTCCGCCGCGCCCAAGGCGTAGCCTGTTGTTCCAAAAACAGCCGCGCTCCACTTTCTTTGCGACGAAAACGGTACGATTGCATCTGCTTTTGCCGTTGCTTCGAGGTTAGCGGTATATTCCTTGATTGCGTTCGCGGTAGGATTGTTGTCGCCTACCGAAGTAATCAGGTTTTTGAGAATTTGCAAAAATTCCGCTTGTTCCATTTTGGTGTTGTCGGAAAGCACTTCCATGTTGCCTTCGGTGATCGTGCCTGTCTTGTCTAGGCAAAGCACATCGATGCGCGCAAGCGACTCGGTGCAATATAAGTCTTGCGCATAAGTTTTATATCTTGCAAGCCTTACGACACTGACACAAAATACGGCGGATGTAAGAAGCATTAAGCCGCTCGGAATCATACCGATTAGTGTGCCGATGACTGTGCGTACCGTTTCGTCAAGCTGGTTCCCTTGCCCAAAGTATTTGACACCAAACAGCGCAAGACCCAAAGGCAAAATGATGATTGCCATAAATTTAATAAAACGGGAAAGGGAGCGAAGTATCTCACTGTTGGAAGGCTTGATGTATTTTGCGCCCGCCGAAATCTTGGTCGCATAATTGTCTTTGCCCACCCTTATTACTTTGGCAAGCGCGTTGCCCGAAACGACGAAACTGCCAGAAAGGAGCTCCTCTCCTTTTGTTTTGGGTACCGCATCAGGCTCTCCGGTAATTAAGGACTCATTGACCTCGACGCTACCCTCGACAAGTTCGGCGTCGGCGCATATTTGCCGCCCTGCCGATAAGATGACAAGATCATCCAGTACAATATCTTTTAGCGCGATATCACATTCGCCCCCGTCCCGCAGAACCGTCACCTTGGGCGCGGACAACAGCGAAAGTTTGTCAATGGTGCGTTTTGCCTGCAATTCTTGAATCACCCCGATAAAGAGGTTCACAAAGATCACAATCAAAAATCCAAAGTTGGCAAAGTCGTCTGCGCCGAGGTTGCCGTCTTCTCCAAAATCGAGGAAGAATACCAAAATTACCGCAAAAATAACGAAGAGAAAATTAAAAAAGGTAAACAGATTGGTACGGAAAATTTGCGCGACCGATTTGGTTTTGATATTTTGGTCGCCGTTTATTTTGCCTTCGGCAATCCGTTGATTAACTTCGCCTGCGGTAAGTCCCGTATAACCTGTAAAGTTTTCGGTATTCATACTTCCTCCGTTTTGGAATAATGCTCCGTCAGTTACAACATTCGCAACTTTAATAGTATAATATGAAAAAAGTTTTCTGTAAACATAAAAGCGAGAAAGAGCAGAGATAGAAGGCAAAAAGACTTTCATCTTTGGGCGCCTTTATTTGTGTCTTCGTCAAAACGGCGTTTTTCTACTCGAAAATCTATCCGAAATTCCTCGAAGGTGCTAAATGGAGGCGCCCAATTTTCCATAGTTGTATTTTTTATTCCATGCCCAACTCTTATTTCACATGAATAAAACTCCGTCATTTCCCTATAATTTTTTTATGTATAACCCCCATAATACGATTGAATCACTGGCGCATATTAAATGTACGGGTTGCGGCGCCTGCAAGAATGTTTGCCCCGTGGACGCGATTTCCATGGGTGAGGATTCTGAGTTTTTTGTGTATCCTATTGTAGACCCCGATATTTGCATCAATTGCGGCAAATGCAAAAGCATCTGTCCTGCTATCGAACCGCGGTATCTGAACAAAGGGTATGAGCCCAAAATTTTTGCAGCAAAAGCGGAGGACCAAGAGCGCGAAATCAGCTCTTCCGGCGGTGTCTTTGGGCTTTTGGCAAAGGCGACGCTTGCGGAGGGCGGACTCGTGTGCGGCGCGGTCTTCGGCAAAGACTTTAAGGTAGAGCATACATTGACGGATACGAATGAAGGCGTTGCCCGAATGCGCGGCTCGAAGTATGTGCAAAGCGATACGCATCTTATTTATCGGGAAATCGGTGAGGCCTTACGCAAAGGGAAAAGCGTGCTGTTTACGGGATGTCCGTGTCAGGTTGCGGGGCTAAGGGGGTATTTGGAGGGCAAAAATACGCAAAACCTGCTGTGCGCGGATTTGTTGTGTCATGGGTTTCCGTCTGCGAATTCGCTTGCAAGATATTTAGAAGAGATTGCGAAAGGCAAAACAATTGCCAAAGTCGACTTCCGCGACAAAAAGATGGGATGGCGGTCGGACAAAATCAAAATTGAGTTCGAAGACGGCTCGGTTTACGAAAGCGACAGCCTGCGCGACCCCTATGTAAAGGGGTTTGTGCGCAATCTGACGCTTCGCCCGTCTTGTTCGGATTGTCCCTTTTGCGAATACCCCAGACAAGGCGATATCACCTTGGGAGACTTTTGGGGCGTCAGCCGCCTGATGCCCGGTGCAGAAGACCCGAAGGGTGTATCTCTTGTGATGCTCAACAACAAGAAAGGCGAAAAAGCATTCGAGACAATCCAAAAAGACCTTATCTTTTACGAGCCTTATCAAGGCGCCAAAACAAGTATTCCCAACCGAATTAAGGCGAGATATCCCGCGAATCCTCTGCGTCCCCGATTTTTCCAAATAAATCGAAAAAAGCAGTTTACGGACGCCGTCAACGCCGTTGCGGAAGGACAATACGATGTCGGTCTTGTTTGCAATTATCTTGCCGAAAATTTCGGCGGTTCGCTTACCCAATACGCCCTTTACCGATTTTTGGAAGATAACGGCTACTCGGTACTGATGATCGAGCGCCCCCTCTCCGCCGAAGGGCGCATCCCAAAGCCCTTTCTTTTTTACAAAGAAAAACCTTACCCTGATTACAGTTTGGCTCCCCGTTATCAAGACCGAGCCGCTATGCGCGCGCTCAACCAAAAATGCGCGGCATTCGTCGTGGGGTCGGACCAACTGTTCCAATACGAGTTATACAGACTTTTGGGCAAGTTTACCACCTTGGATTGGGTAGCGGACAACCGCAAAAAAATCGCTTACGCCGCTTCGTTCGGTCATGATGTTGTTTGGGGCAACAAGGACGAAATCCAACGGATGGGGTATTTTATGCGCAAGTTCGACGCGTTTTCGGTGCGGGAAAAAAGCGGATTGCGCATTACCCGAGAGGTGTTTGGGTTCGAATCGGAATGGGTGCTGGATCCTGTTTTTCTTTGTGAGAAAAAACATTATGACGCGCTCATCGAAAAAAGCGGCAAAACCGCCAAAAAAAAATATATCGGCGCTTATATTTTGGACCCTTCTTTAGACAAACGCAAGGTGATAGAGCGCGCCATGGAAACGCTGCGGCTCCCCTGTGAAATCTTTACCGAGTTTGCTTACCGTGAAGGCTACGCCGCGCCTTTTGCGGGGCTCCGTGTCGTACCGCTTACCATGGAAGAAAGGCTTGCCAATATTAAGCAGTGCGAATTTTTCGTGACGGATTCGTTCCACGGCACTTGTCTTGCGATTCTTATGGGTAAGCCGTTCTTAACGATAAAAAATAAAGGGAGAGGCGGCAGCCGTTTTGATACCTTACTCGGGCACTTCGGCCTTGCAGAAAGATTGTTAGAGTCTTCCAAAGACCTTGAGTCGAAAGCGAATCCCTTTGACCCTATTGATTACAGCTCTGTGACAAGAATCATAAAAGAGGAAGTCGCGCGCTGTTCGGCGTGGCTGCTTTCCGCTTTGGAACAACAAAAATACAAAGGTTTTTCGGGGTATGACATTGTATCGCAAGACCTGTCGGCATTGTCCGATGAACTCATCGCTGTTCGAAAAAAGTTGGATTTTATCGTGAAAAAAACGGATTTGCAGCTTATGCTCACCAACGATTTACACGCTTATCTCGACATCTTGAAGAAAAACAGTGGGAAGTATACCGTCTTGATTGCTGTAAAAGACACGCCGGGGCTTGCGCTTAATGAGGACACCGCCAAACGAATAAAAGGTCTCGGTCTGCAGGTCGATTTGTCGGATAAACATTGGCGCGCTTATGCCGCCGTCATCGACGACGGAAAAGATGTCTTTGAAAGGCTCTCTCCCGACGAATCCCCCGTGTTTTTTGAAGGCTTTCCTTCGGGTATCAGAGCGTATATTGAAAGCCGACCGCTCCGCAACGGCAATCTCGCCAAGATTATGTTAAACGGAAAAGATTACAGCGTAAACAAAAGAGGACTAAATATTGTGGTCTGGAACAAGAAAAAAGGCGAAGTAGAAGACACCGTTTGTTTCGATACCCATGTGCCGACATATACAGCATATAGAGTCGATATAGGGTAGAACGCCTATTAGGGCTCTTTCACGGGTTTGTGATAGAAGCTCTTTTCCCAATTTTCAATGCCGCTGAGCTTGCTACGGTTGTCGTGATACTGCCGGGCGACGGATGCGTAATTTTTGAGCAGCAAGCGGCGGACTTTAGAAAGCTCCATCAGATATTTTAGGGTTAGCGCAAAATTTTTCTTGACCACAAACCCCTTGCGCGACTTGACATCGTAGTACAAAACTTTTTCTTTGCGGTATAGGCAAACAGGGCGCGGTTGGATGAGCGGAAGGATGACCTCTCCCTGCGCCTTTAACATTTGGCCGTTGAAGGTCAAAAGCCGCAGCAATCTGCTTGTCTTGCCCGGCCCGTCTTCCGCTTTCATATCTTTTTCGAATTTGGGATACGAAAAAGCCACTTCAAGGTTCTCGATATGGTCTAATTTATAACTTAGGGCGGCAATTTCTTTGTTCAGTTCTTCGGCGTCTTGGTCGATAAACCAATCGATACCCTTAAGAAAATCGTAGATGCCTCGGAAAGTTAGCGCGACATTGGCGTACTTGTATCCCACCAATTCACGCATCACCAGTGTTCTTACTTCTTTACAAAAATCCACAATGGACATATCGATTGCGGATACGGCGTTATCAATTAAACGGTTGCGCATAATGTAGTAAAACATCGCGCTGCTGTATTTGTTTTCGAAGGGTTCGTGCCACACACAAATACCGTTCATAAGGATCAGCCTGCGCATATTGCGGAGGCCGTACTCTACATCGTCCCCCCTGATAAACAACGGAAGCGGAAGGTTTTTGTAATGAATGAGGCACAGGGGCATCGTACAGTACCACCAAGCGTTGAATTCGGCTTGTTCCTCCACTTCGTTGTAGAGGCAAGCATCGGTACTGTTCAAATCCAGCCCGTTTTTCAAAGAAACCAGTTTGCCGCCATTCCAGATGCCGCCCGCTTCGGTTTGGATATTCTGCCTATCTAAGCGGAGCATCGTGCCGCCGATAAACGCATGACTGTATTGTTCCTTCATATAGGAAAGCAGCATAAAAGTGCGGTATATGGTTTCGGGCTCAAAAACAATATCGTCGTCCATCAAAAGGATATTGGTAAACCCCGCACCCTCGTCGTTGGATTTCAGCGTTTCCACAATGCCGCGCGTAAAGCCGCCCGAGCCCCCCAAATTTCTGTTATATATCAGTTTGGAAAATCCGCCATACTCGACATCGCCCTTTTTTAAGGTGTTCGCATTGTCTATCACGAACACGCGAATGTTGTCTTTTAGGTAGGGGAATTGATTGTTGACCGCTTGATACAGGTTGCGGACATTGGACTTTACAAAACTTTCTCTGCGGTAGGTGCAAATGTCCAAAGCAAGTTTGGTTTGGTTGACAGGCGCGGTCTCCGTACTATAAGCGCCTTGATAGAAGATGCCGCCCTCTCTTTTGCAAAACAGCGTAAAGGAAATCATTCCGTAAGGTTTTTTTATATCGAAATCGAGAGTCACTTCTTCGCCGTCATGGCACATGAATTCTTTTTCTGCCAAAAATTCGGTCAAAATCTCGTGATAAAACTTCTCTTTGCGGACGACGGTCACGCGGAAATCTCCATACAACTTCAGTTTGAGGGAGATACCGCTCGCATGGGTGTATTTGTCCCATTTTTCTACCGAAAAACCGTTGAAAAAGGTATCGAAAGACGCGGTACCGCCTTGACGAAAAGCAATCTTTCTGTTCGCCCAAGTGTATTCCGCGCCGTTGCGTCTAAAATACAGTTTTTCTTCGGTGCATATCCCCGGTTCGGGAAAAATAATGTTTTGCAGTATCACATTTCGACCCTTACCGTTATTATCTGCTTTTCAAGTCTAATTATCGATATATCTTCTTGTTTCGATATAATATCTCCACCTTGTGGAAGAAATCTTTTCGATTACCGCGTGGTCGGAGGCGGTATGCAGAATATAATTGTCTCCAAGATACAACGCGACATGTCCTACGCGCTGGATACCGGTATTATAATATCTGCTTGCATTGGTAAAAAACATCAGGTCACCGCGCGCAAGCTGCTCACGGGGGACATGTTCGCCCTGTTTGATCTGTGTTCTGGTGGTAACATCAATAATGATATCCGCGCCGTAATAATACATATACTGCGTGTAGGAAGAGCAGTCGAACTTATTGCTGTCGAAACGCGAATTGATTCTGCCGTCGCCGTTATGCAGGCGCACCGCTCCGTATACATAAGGCGTCCCAAGATATTTTACACCTTCCAAAATTACATTTTCAACCGTCTCGCTTGCCTTCTCCATTTCGTAAAGGGAAGAATAGCGCGAAGACACATAGGCCGTTTGTCCTCTGTAGTAAGTCTTATACCATTTGTCCTCTTGCCCGAGATAAAAAGTCATGTCGCCCGCGCTCAGTTTGCCCAAAGAGGGGGAGGAGGTAGTGGGCTTTTTGCGCACATTCAGCCCCGACAATTGCGCTTTTATGTAAACTGCTTTTTCGGGCTCTTGCGGCGTTTCCTCCGCAGGCGGTATCTCTTCGTCTTGCAGGGTCGAGCCGTCGTTATTCTCTCCGCCCACTCGGTTTTCACCCGTTACAGGGTCGGTGAGAATTCCGTTTTCGTCCGTCTCTAATTGGGGCAGGGCGCCACATGCGACAAGCGAAAGCATCGCAACAAAAAGAAATAAAGCTGTTAATAATCTTTTGATAGTCATCTTTCTCCGTGATAGAAAGATTGTAACATGAAAAAAGCGCCTATTATACTGTTACATTTTGCCAAACTGTGCTACAATCTTGATATGAAAATTCTCAAGTGCCCCGTATGTGGCAAACCTTTGCACCGCGAAAAGAAAAGTTTTTTTTGTGACGCGCGCCACTGTTACGATATCGCAAAAAGCGGATATGTCAATTTGCTTGCGCCCAACCAGAAGCGTACGCCCTTGCCGGGAGACAACGCCGAAATGATTGCCGCGCGTACCGCGCTGATGGACAAAGGGTATTACGACAACCTTGCCGATTGCGTTAACAATATTTTAGGGGAAAAGCCTTGCAAAACGGTGCTGGATATCGGGTGCGGCGAAGGCGTTATTTCACGGAAAATAAAAGAACATTATCCCGAAACATGCGTTTTGGGTATCGATATATCAAAGTTTGCGGTAGACACCGCCAGCAAACGCTGCAAAGAGAATTTATATGCAGTGGCATCTAGCGCCGCCTTACCGCTTTTGGACAGCACGGTAGATGTTGCAATCAACACATTCGCCCCCATCGACCAAGACGAGTTAAAAAGGGTGCTTGTACCGGGTGGCATCTTCATAAAAATCGTACCTGCGCCCGACCATTTATGGCAGCTGAAAGAATTGCTTTACGAACAGCCCTACAAAAACCCCGAACCGTCTTTTGCGCCCGAGGGGATGACTCTTTTAGGAAAACAAACGGTAAACAGCCTGTTTACCGCCAAAGGCAAAATGATACAAAACTTATTACAAATGACTCCCTACTACTATAAGACCCCGAAAGAAAGCATCGTGCGTATCACTTCGATGCAAGAAATTACAACTTTACTTTCTTTTTGCGTTTTGTATTTTTCAGCCAAGTAGCTTTGTTGACTCAAAAGCTCAATAAAAAATACTGCAATATTATCTATCTATTATTTGTAATTTGTACATTGTAATTTGTAATTTGTTCTAGATGTTTATTGTCTTCTTTTCCCATTGTTCTTTAAACTTGAATATGATATAATCAAACTTAATCTTATGGAGGAGGCCATTATGCCGCGCATCGATATGATAAAATACGAAGAATTGGACGCCGAAGGCAAACGTCTTTATGACGAACAAGTACACACTCACGGGAAAATCACCAACATGAAAATGACTCTATTAAAGAATAAACTTGCTTTCAAAGTGATGATGGAGTGGTACCCCATGCGGGATGAAGTTGCCGCCTTTTTGGGAGACTTTGCGACCAATGTATTCGCCTATTCCGTTTCGGAAGCAAACTCTTGTTTGATATGCTCTACCTTTTTCCGCAAAATTCTGAAAGACAGTGGAAGAGACCCCGACCGTCTTGTACTTGACGAAATCGAATCGCTTGTTGCCGAGTTTGGCAGAGCGTTGGTTACCGCGCCGAACAACATAGACGATACGCTTTTCGATAAACTTAAGGCAAAGTTTACGGAAAGTCAGATAATAATGCTTACCACATTCGGCGGCATGATGATGGCGACCAACCTAGTTAACAACGCGTTGCAGGTCACACCAGACAACTACCTTTACGATTATATGAAGAAATAAGGAACGAGCATATGTATGACTTCAAAGGAAAAACCGTGTTTATTACAGGCGCCGCGAAAGGGCAGGGGAAAGCGACTGCGCTTGCGTTTGCCGCCGAAGGCGCAAATATTATAGGTTTCGATTTGGGCGAAAAGCTCTGTTATCCTTGCTACAATGACGCTTGCTATAAGAATCTTTGCGAATTAAAACAAGAAGTCGAGGCGGCGGGCGGAACATGCGAGGTGTTCGCAGGAGATGTGCGGCAGGCGGACGATGTGCAAAAAGCGGTCGAGGGCGGCAAAAAGGCGTTCGGAAACATCGATATTTTGTTTAACAATGCGGGAATATGCGCATATGGCGCTTCGCACGAGCTCTCCGAAACCGAATGGGACACCATGCTGGATATCAACCTAAAAGGCGCTTGGCTATGCGGAAAATATATTATACCTATTATGAGAGAGCAAAAAAGCGGAGTTATTATCAACAACAGTTCGATTGGCGGTCTGCGCGGGATGAATAAACTTTCGCATTACGCGGCTTCCAAATGGGCGTTGGTCGGACTTACAAAATCTTGGGCAATCGAAAACGCGTCTTACGGCATAAGAGTCATTAGCATTCATCCTACGGGTGTCAATACGCCGATGAATGACGGTTTGGCGTCTATGGAAGGCATGACGCCTATACAAATTGCCGAGCGTTCTGCGGGGAACCTTTTGCCTGTCCCTTGGATCGAGCCTGAGGATGTCGCAAACTCCGTGTTGTTCCTTGCAAGTGACAAGGCAAAATACATTACCGGCAGCCAGCATGTGCTGGACGCGGGACTGCTCACAAGATAAAGGAGAACCCCATGGCAAAAACCACGAATGAATATAAAAAAGGCACCGCGAACAGGGTACTTGTCCTTGTTGTCGTCGTATTGCTTACCTGCCTTATCGCGGCGATAGCTTATGCCGCTTTTGCCAACAAGGGATACCTTGCTTCGCGTGACAGGCTGGACGAAGCCAAAACTCTTTATGACGCCGCTCTTACTGATTTGACCTCCAAAGCAGATACTGCGAAGACAAGCTATACCGAAGCCGAAGCGGTGTATACGGAAGCGCGGCTTACCGCAAACGCCGCCGAAACAGAGTACAGCAACTGCCTTGCGGCGCTTTCGGAAGCCGAAGACGCTTACGAGCAAGCAAGACAAGCGTTGAGCGTCGCTGGAACCTCGACAGAGGAAGCGCAAGCGGACTTTCTTGTAGCAAGCGGCGCCCTCGCTGAGGCAAGAGAGACTTTACTACAAGCCGAAACGCATTATAATGAAGCTGTGACAGATCTAGCCGCGGCAACAACCGCTTTTGATGAAGCGCAAACGGCTTACGAACAGGCAAGCGGCGCGTTAGACCTTGCGGTTTCCAATTACGGTCTTGCGGTGTCGGATTATCAAGCGGCGATAGATCTTATCAATAGCTTTATCGATTCTGGCGGCGCCGAAACGAACATCCCCTCGGCAAACGAAATTTATGAATTAACGATCGATTCTATCGTAGAAATCAGAGCGTACGATGTACACAATATCTATTTTAAATTGGGCTCCGGCTTTTTCATCTCCGAAGACGGCCGCGTTGCAACCAATTACCATGTCATCCAAAACGCGTTTCGGCTGGAAGTGTTCCATAATGACGGCAACTTTTACGAAGTCACTTCGGTTTTGGGCTACGATGCCGAAATCGATCTTGCCGTCATCCAAATAGACAAAAACGATTGTTCACCGCTGACAATTGCGACCGAATCCCCCGAGGTAGGCGATACGGTGTATGCCGCAGGCAGCAATTTAGGGCTTACCCGCACTTTTACCAAAGGGATTGTGTCGTATGTAGACAGAGAGATAGAGGGCTTCGAGGCTAACAGCTATATCCATTATGTCGGCATCACGCACAGCGGCAACAGCGGCGGCCCGATCCTTAATGCGGACGGCGAAGTCATCGGCGTACACCAGTTGGGCGACTCCCAAACGGGAGACAACGGACTTGCGATACCAATTGCCCAACTTGATATGTTTGCGAAGGACAAAACAGAAACCCCGACCGAAACGACCTTCAATAACGGAAAACTGCTGACTGCGGACGACCTCTATTATAGTGTCGGATTCGATAACAAAGTGACGATAACGGGCCTCAAAACCCTTTTGGAAGATGCCGTCATCCGCATCCCTTCCCAAATTGACGGGTTGAATGTCGAAAATTTAGATTGGGGAAACAACTCCGCCAACCTTTATTATGTAGAACATATTGTTGTTTCCGAAGGCATCAAGCGTATCGGGGACTATGCGTTTTCATCTTCGTACTATTTAATGTCAGTTTCCCTGCCCTCCACCTTAGAGCAGCTTTCCCAAACTGCGTTTTCCGAAGCGACGGAATTGTACAAAATTTTTCTGGAAGGAAGCGCGCATTTTACGCTTACGGACGAGGTTTTGTACGATAATGCGCACACGATTTTATATAAATATCCGCTTTGCAAAAGCGATGCTGAAAACCCTTCCTATACCGAATACTACACGGTGCCTTCGGGCGTCACGACGATTTGCGACTATGCGGTGTTCTATGCGGTGGGGCTCCAAACGCTTGAGCTGCCCGCAAGCCTTCGCCACATCGGCATGATGGGGATATCCTATTGCCTCAATCTAACCGCCGTCAATCTTCCCCAAGGGTTGGAAACCATAGGCGTTGGCGGATTGTCCACGAATATCAGCTTGACTTCTCTTACCGTGCCCGCAAGCGTCATGACTTTGGGAGAACATTTGGACGACGGCAGCGGCTATATTTATAAAGGGCCTTTTTTCCAATGTGAAAGCCTGCAAAGCGTCACTTTTGCCGCGGGAAGTCAGCTTTCTTCGATGGGAGACAGCGTGTTCGGCTATTGTCTTGACCTTACCTCGGCTGCAGGACTTCGCGGAGCAACCTCTGTGGGCAACGCAACCTTTTTGAATTGTATCTCGCTACCTTCCATTGATTTGTCCGCGCTTGCGGTAAGCGATATCGGCGCTTCGGCTTTCAAGGGGTGCGGTGCGCTTGCTACGGTGACCTTGCCCCAAAGCCTTACCGTGATTGCCGAAGGCAGTTTTTATGATTGTTATTCTCTTCTTACGATTGCTTTGCCTACGCAAGTTTCCTCTATTGGCACGGATGCATTTTACGGCGCATCCAATTTAACTTCTGCAACCTTGCCCGCGGGTCTCACCTCCATCGGTGAAGGCGCATTCTATTATTGTACAAGCCTGTCTTCCATCAACTTGCAAGATACGGCGGTTAATCTAATGGGCGCCTATGCGTTTTGCGGAAGCGGTCTTACGGGCGTAACACTTCCCGCGACCTTGGAGACCGTGCCTGAGTACGCTTTTGCGGCTTGTCCGGAGCTCACCTCTATTACCTTGTCATCCTCTACGCTGTGGCTCAAAACGGGCGCGTTCCGCGATTGTTCCAACTTGGTCACAATCGATGCGACCGCTTGCGCCTATCCGCCACACTTAAGCGACGCGGGCGTGTTTGAAAACAGTTCTGCGGCGCTCACCGTTCTTGCGCCCTTGGCAAAACAACTGTACTTCCAATACGACTCCGCATGGATGGTCTACAGAAACCACATACAATATGTTTAGGGAACCACTTTCCCTTCATCAATCATTTGTTTTGCTC
>JAQVTZ010000137.1 GCA_028699795.1 Clostridia bacterium
TTCCCATGACTACCCGATGCGAAGATTACGACCTTATTTTCAGGCTTTACGCGGCTAAAATGTACGGCGGCAACCTGCAAGATATTATAATGGATTATCTGGAAGAGCGTGATACAGCTTTCCGTCACAATTTTCGCACCCGCTATAACGAATACCGCGTACGCGCATACGGCAACAAACTTTTGGGCGGCGGAATAAAAGGCAATATATTGGCACTCAAGCCGCTTGCGCTTTTGTTTGTCGGAGGCAAACTATACAATACTCTTCACAACCGAAAATGGAAAAAAGATAAAACAGACTAAACTTTGTTCTTTATTTTAAGCGAATTCATCTTTTGTGATGGTGTTCTTCCTGTTTATTGCATTGACAAAAAGCACACTAAATGCTATAATTTTGTTTGTGGGGGAAATTGTCGGTCAAGCGTCATCAACCATTAGCTTACCGCAAATATTATTACTTTAGGCTTCTATAATGTCTAAATAGGTATCCCGAAGCAAAGTATTCGAGGTGATTATGTACATCAAGATAAAATGGACTCTTGACAGAGTTTGCGCTTTTGTAGGCATTATAGTAATGTCTCCTGTTTTTTTAATTACAGCTATACTGGTTGCGAGCGACAGAATGGGCAACATCATTTTCAAACAGCCGCGCGTAGGGAAAGACCGCAAAATATTTATGATATACAAGTTTCGCACGATGGTATCCACAAGGGTAGAATTCGATGTAGACAAGGCTGTTATCGGTGACAACAACGGCTATCTTACCAAGGTGGGACGCTTTTTGCGCAAAACCAAGTTGGACGAATTGCCGCAACTGTATAACATTCTAAAAGGCGATATGAGTTTTATCGGTCCCCGTCCTCTGCTTTATAATTACCTCGAAAGCTACGAAAAATGGGAGTTGCGCAAGTTCGATTGTCTGCCGGGGTTAAGCGGCCTTGCCCAAATCAAAGGCAACGGACACTTAAGCAAAAAAGAGCGCAGTTATTACGATGTTGTTTATTCACAAAAAATCAATTTTCTTACGGATTGTGAAATCTTTTTTAAAACAATTGGCGTTGTGGTGTTCGGCGAAAATTGCTTTGTACACAAAATTAACGCCGAAGAACTCGAGGCTCTGGCAAGAAAGTATTCTTAGTTATATTCTTATAAAAATAAGATCACGACCTTATAGGTCATTTTTTATAGTATTTATCCGACATTTACCATATTGACAACTTCGATACCTATATTATAATGATAGTATCATTACATAAGGGACAATAAAGTATTTTCCTAAAAATCGGAGGTATTTATGGCCGACACAAAAACGGCAGTCGTCGCTGACCCTGCAGAACAGCAAAGGATACGCGAGTTCAACCGCAACAAATGGCTGTTCTCGACAGGTGGTATCGGCAGAGATATGGCATACCAGCTGATTGCGGCATTTCTACTGGTCTATGTGCAATTCGCGGTATCTCTTTCGCTTGTCCAGTTTACTACGCTAAGCTTAATTATCGGGATAGGCGGAAGACTATGGGACGCGCTCAACGATCCCATGATGGGCGCGATTATAGAGGGCAGTCACCTAAAATGGGGCAAGTTTAAGCCTTGGATTCTGATTGGCGCGGTAACTTGCGGTGCGGTCATGTTGGCCATGTTCAACATCAGAATATGGACGGGCTGGAACTTTGTCATATTTATAACGATTATGTATTTTCTTTGGGAAACCACCTTTACCATGAACGATATCGGTTATTGGTCCATGCTTCCTTCCTTATCCTCACGCAAAAACGAGCGCAACACGGTTGCGATGCTTACCGTATTCTTCGCAGGCATCGGCGCTTTTGCAGGGCAGGGAATTGTCACCTTTTTAACCCCCGGCGATATGGTGTTCGGTTATAGCATTTCTTCCATTATCATCGTTGCTTTCTTTATTGGATGCCAAATCATGACCGCCATAGGCGTAAAAGAGAGGCCACGCACTTCTATCGAAAATGAAGCCAAAGTTTCGCTCAAACATATGTGGAACACCATTAAGAAAAACGACCAAGTGCTTTGGATGACGCTCTCGATGTTATTCTATAATATCGGCAGCGGCTTACTGGTCGCTCTTGCCTACAACCTTTATTACCTCGAAGTAGGTTACGACAGCAACAGCTTTTATTTTATCGTTATCTTCGGCATTATCAGCATTGTGGCAAACCTGCTCTATCCCAAACTTGCCAAGCTTTTAGGGCGTAAGAAACTGCAACTTATCAGCATCATGATTGCATTATTCGGTTACGCGGGCATTGCTCTGCTCGGATGGTGGCAGGCTGTATTGCCGTTCAATATCATCACGCTAAGTATCTTCGGCGTATTTGTATTTACAGGACAAACCCTGTTCTATATGGCATCCATCATCAATATGACCAACTGTGTCGAGTATAACGAGCTCAAGCAAGGCGAACGCAACGAGGCGGTCGTATCCACTTTGCGACCGTTTATGGCAAAATTTGCGTCGGCACTACAATACGGCATTACCACGCTCGTGCTTGCGGTATCCGGTGTGTTTATTTTAAGCCAAAACATTTCGCTTATGGAGTCCCAAAAAGATTATCTTGCGGGCATAGACAGTTCGGAAGACCAAATAAGATATATCCGTTCAATTAAGGATTATCTCGAGGTTTACGAGAGCGAAGAACAAGCAGAAGCCGCCGCGATTGTCGCCGAAATGATTGCCGAAGACGAATTTATGTCCAAGTACCAATTAAAACCCGAAAATATAGAGGGCCTTAAAAATTGCCGCATCTATTTGCAATCCGAAAACGGAGACCAAACCAATCTAGGGTACTGGAAAGATATCAACGCAGAGCAACTCAACGCAAACGGCAATAAATTCGCGATGGAAATCCGCGGAGAAGACTTTAACGCCGCCAACGAAAGTTTCAAAAACAAGAGTTCACTCACTATGCGCTTATGGCTGAGAGCGGCGGTATCCATTGTGCCTATTGCCTGCCTTGCCGTCGCCTTGTTGATACAGAAAAAGAAGTTCATCATAGACGAAGACTATTACGACAAGATGTTGGAAGAAATCGACAAACGCCAAGGTGAACAATAAAGATAATTAGGGAACCTCTGTTTAGCCCCTTCGAGGAATTTCGGATGGATTTTCGAGTAGAAAAACGCCGTTTTGACGAAGGCAATAGCAGCGTTATTGTCGAGGAAATTAGGCGGTTTTATGCCAACCGAACCATAAGATTTGCTTTAGTAAATCTGTACGCTTTTGCGTTCAAGCAATAAGCATAAGCGTCATAAGGTGAGGAAAGATACCGAAATTACCGAACAGCGTTTGCATTTTGGGTTTGGCGGTACAATATGCCACAAACCCAAAATGGCAAGCGGGGGCTAAATAGAGGTACCCAATTAAGGAATCACTTCATAAATACGATTTTAAAAAGTGATACACTTTGGACGAAAAATTCATCAAATTCAGCTCGAAGTATTTATGAAGTGTTTCCTTAAAATAATAAGAGGGCTGTTCGTTTTGCGAACAGCCCTCTTTTTGTTGCTTTTTTTTATTCTATCCATTTCGCATAGACATTGATGACGCCGGGGGAGGAAGGGCTCAAGAAATACTCTTCATTAAAAGCCGTATCAATAGGTTGTTGCAACAAGTTATTCTCGATGTACCATCCCGCAAAAGTAACCCCTTCTTTGGTTGGAGCAGCAGGCATTTGCGCGTTTTGGTTGACTTCCATATCCATCGAAGAAACTTTATTGCCTCCCTTGGAATCGAAAAACACTCTTACCGTTTGGGAGAAAGTATCGTCTGCCGCAAGTATCGTGCCGCTGCCGTCTTTCATATAAAAAGTCTTGCCCTTAAGCGCCAAAATTGTTTCGGTAGGCGTCGAGGCGGAAGCCGCTATTTCGTTATCGACGCTTGCGTTTGTCACAGGAGAACTGTATAAAGAGCATAAGTACCAGTCTCTTACGCCGTTATGCCCATCTGTGAGCTTGCTGTATTCCGGATTGGTCTGGTCATAGTTCGGTACCATAATCACATAGACGCATAACTTTTTCAGTTCCGTAACAAGAGGATATGGCATCGCAATTACAAGGGTACTCAAATCAAAGGTATAATACTCGATAGCAATACCCATTGACGATATTTTTTTGAGGCAATCTATCATGGTGTATCCCACATTGTCGTACGGCAAGGGCTTCCCCGACCAGCGTATTGTAATGTCGGTTGGACTGAGCGAAAAGAAGATTTCGCCGTTCTCGTCCAAAACGGTTGTCGAGAAATACGGGTCGAGCATGGCAAATCTGTTTGGCAGTTTGTCATTATCCAATTGGCCGTCTTCTGCAAGCAACGACAATAAAAACAATCCCGCGGTCGAGAGTTCTCCGCCCATCGAATGCGCCGCCACTCGTATTTCTTGGCTGCCCATCGCGTTTGGCAAACAGTTCATCGCTCTTATGTATTCCGCCGCAAAATGCTCTGCGACCGAATACTCGGTAGCGTTTTCCGTTAAAGTACCGTCAGTATGGCGGTAACGGATACCGGATACGCCGTCTATCGCCCAAATCTTGCTCTCGATATAATGGGGCCGTGCGCCTTCAGACGCAAAACGGTTATAATGGAAGTATCCCACATTCCAGCCCATGTTTTGCCAAATCAGCCCTAAGGGGACCCCTTCTTCGCTTTGCAAATCGAATTCGGCGGGGTTTGCAATCAATTGATTTAAGTAGAACCTTTCCGGTGAATAATGCCCGTCACTCAGCATCCCGTGCACAAGGATAATGGTAGGCTTATTGGGGTCGACAAGCGCGGCGCCCTCTGCAGAATCGGCATCTATTAGTGCCATTTCGTCGCGGTCATCGTCCCACTCTGTCCAGAACAGGCCCATTTCCGCCATGTCGGGATAGTTCTCGACATCAAAGTATACTTCTTGGGCATAATCGATATACCCCGTATCGCTGTAAAGG
>JAQVTZ010000138.1 GCA_028699795.1 Clostridia bacterium
CTCAAAACTTCTGTCGAATAAAAGCTGCATGCCCAGACAGATTCCTAAAAGCGGCTTGCCGCGCGCGGTTTCCTCTTTGATGACCTCGATTAACCCCGTCGCCTCCAGTTTGGCATATGCGTCCGCAAACGCCCCCACACCGGGCAAAATAATTCGGTCTGCGTTGCGGATAACGGAAGCGTCCGCAGTCACCGTTGCCGCAAGTCCCAAGTAGTTTAGCGAGCCGGTAAGCGAAAACAGATTGCCGACACCGTAATCAATGACCGCAATCATGACAGTGTTCCTTTGGTCGAGGGGATTTCGTCCTTTGCGGCGGGGTCTATGGCTACGGCTTGCTTGAGCGCCCTTGCAAGCGCCTTAAAGACGGCTTCCAGTATGTGGTGCGCGTTGGTGCCTTCCAACTGTTCGATATGCAGCGTAATACCCGCCGAGCGCGCGAACGCCTGCATAAATTCTTCTCCCAGTTCGGTATCGAATTCGCCCACTTTTTCGGCGGCAATCGCGACATTATAATTCAGATAACTCCGTCCGCTGATGTCCAGAGCAACCAAAACCAACGCTTCATCCATGGGCAAAGTAACACTGCCATAACGGCAAATCCCTTTTTTGTCGCCCAAAGCCTCTTTGAAACAGTTGCCAAGGACGATCGCCGTATCCTCCACGGTGTGATGACAGTCCACCTGCAAATCGCCGCGGCATGTGAGTTTAAGGTCGAATCTTGCGTGCGCGGCAAACAGCTGGAGCATGTGGTCAAAAAAGCCGCAACCCGTGTCAATCTCAGATGTTCCTTTTCCGTCCAGTTCGAGATACAGGCAGATTTCGGTTTCTTTGGTTTTTCGTTCGGCGGAAGCGTTTCTCATAGCGCAATCTCCCCTTTTAAGATTTTTTCGGTTTTCTCTAGCAAAATTTCCATTTCTTCCCGCGAGCCTATCGAAATACGCGCAAAGTCGCGTATCCTGTCTTTGTCGAAGTGCCTTACCAATACGCCCTCTTTTTTTAGCGCGAGATAATACTGTTTGCCAGTAAGTTTCGGATGTCTTGCGAACAAAAAATTGGCAATCGAGGGCAACACCTCGAATCCGAGCTTTTGGAGCGCGTTTGCGGTGTACGCTCTCGTTTTCACAATTTCGGCGACACAAGCCTCGAGATAGTTTTTATCCTCTACGGCGGCAACGCCGATTCGCTCCGACAGCGTGTTAATATTATAAGGATTGAGGGAGTCGCGTATTTTATCGAAATCCTCCATGAGCGCTTTTTGACCCGCCGCAAACCCGATTCTTGCGCCCGCAAGCGATCTGGATTTCGAAAAAGTCTGCACCACGATAAGATTATTGTATTTTGGAATAAGCGGAATACAGCTTTGCCCGCCGTAATCAATATACGCCTCATCCACAATCACAATTCTATCTGGATTTGCAACGAGAATCCTTTCCATTTGCGCAAGCGAAAGCGCAAGTCCTGTGGGCGCGTTGGGATTGGCGAGTACGACATGGTTCTTTGTGGCGCAAAACGCGTCCACATCGATCGTAAAGTCTTTTTTGAGCGGAATTACTTCGTTATCCAGCCCCAAAAGTCCGCAAAGCACGGGGTAAAAGCCGTAACTGATGTCTGGCGAGGCAATTCCTTCGCCGCCGCCGCAATAAGCGATAAAAGCAAGCGCCAATGCCTCGTCAGAACCGTTGGTCGCAACCACTTCGCTTTCGTCCAATCCCCAAAACGCGGCAATCGCCTTGCGCAACTTGCGCGAAACGGGGTCGGAATACAACTTCAGTCCCTCTACGGCGGCTTTTGTGACGGCTTCCACCGCTTTGGGCGAAGGCGGAAACGGCGATTCGTTGGTATTTAATTTTATATACTGCCTGTCCTGTGGCTGTTCGCCCGCCGTGTAAGGCTCGATTTCTCTGTATCGATAAGATAAAAAACCGCTCATTGCTTCTTCTCCATCCTGACGGTAACAGATTTCGCGTGCGCCGTCAAGCCCTCTCGTGCCGCAAAATCCGCAATCCTCTCGCCATCCGCTTCAAGGGCGGTTTGCGGATAATAAATATACTGAATCTTTTTTGTAAAGTCGTCTACGGACAGCGGCGACGAAAATTTTGCCGTACCATTCGTGGGTAGCGTATGGTTTGCGCCCGCAAAATAATCGCCTACGGCTTCGGGCGTGTTGCGGCCGAGAAAAACCGAACCTGCATTTTTGACACTTGCAAGCAGGGGGAACGGGTCGTCTACGCAAAGCTCCAAGTGTTCGGGAGCAATCGCGTTGCTTATTTCAAGCGCTTGCGCCAAGGACGGCGCAACGATAATTTTGCCGTTGTTGTCTATTGAAACACGGGCGATGGCCTCACGCGGAAGTTCGGCAAGCTGGCTCTCTAATTGCGTTTGCACTTTTTGTGCAAGCGCGGCGGAGTCCGTAATTAGTATCGCGGTCGCGTTTTTGTCGTGCTCCGCCTGCGAAAGCATATCCGCCGCGACATAAGCAGCATCGGATGCGCCATCCGCGACAATAAGGATTTCGCTAGGACCCGCGATCATGTCGATGCTGACCACGCCGAACACCAGTTTTTTTGCGGCTGCGACATACACATTGCCGGGACCTACGATTTTGTCTACTTTCGGCACGCTTTCGGTACCGTACGCCAAGGCGGCCACAGCTTGCGCGCCGCCGACTTTATAAATCGAGGTGACTCCCGCAACCCTTGCCGCGGTAAGCACATCGGGGTTCACTTTACCGTTTTTTGCGGGCGGCGTGACCATTACGATTTCTTTGACTCCCGCAAGTTTTGCGGGGACCGCATTCATCAGTACGGTAGACGGATATCCCGCCGTGCCGCCGGGAATGTATAACCCTGCCCTTTCCATAGGGGTAAACAGTTGTCCAACGGTTACTCCGTTTGCGTGCTTTACCTTAAAGTCTTTGCGAAGTTGCGCCTTGTGAAACGCTTCAATATTGGCTTTCGCTTGTTCCAACGTTTCAATAAAGTACGGATTCGCCGCGTTATAGGCTTCTATTATCTCTTTTTCGGTTACCTTAATCGCGGTTAAGCGTACTCCGTCAAATTCTTCCGTAAACGCAATGAGCGCTTTGTCGCCCTCTGCCCTTACTTTGGCGATGATTTCAGCGGCCGCTTTTTCCGCGGATAGGGTACTACCGTTTTCTCTTTTGACGATTTCGTCGATACTTACCCGTTCGGCGTCGAAGATACGAATCATTTGATAACCTCCGCAAGCCTCGACACCAGCGCGTCAATTTTTTCCGCCTTGAATTTATAACTGCTTTTATTCGCAATCAGTCGTGCGCTGATGGGCAAAATCTCGCAAATCACGCTCATATTATTTTCTTTGAGCGTGGTACCTGTTTCGACAAGGTCTACGATAACATCGGATAGATTAAGGATGGGCGCAAGCTCGATGGAGCCGTTCAACTTGATAATTTCGATTTCCCTGTTAAGAGAGCTATAATATTCGCTTGCGATATGCACAAACTTGGTTGCCACCCGCAATGGGCGCTCTTTGTTTTCGCGGAAGTTGTTTTTGGCGGCTACCGCCACGCGGCATTTGCCGATATTTAAGTCCAACAACTCATACACATCGGGTTTGTATTCTAGCAGAATATCTTTGCCAACAACGCCGATATCGGCGGCGCCGCGCTCGACATAAATTGCGACATCGGACGGCTTGACCAAAAAATAGGATACGCCGTTTTTATCGTCTACAAAAACCAATTTTCGGTTGTCGTCAGTTACTTCGGAAGTGTCAAATCCTATGGCAGTTAAAAGCTTACACACCTTATCTGCAAGTCTTCCTTTGGGCAATGCGATATTAAACATCGGCTTCCTCCAATTTTCCGCAAGCGAACTTATAAAGCTTGCCGTACTTCAGTCCCGTCGGCAAAGAGGTTTCTGCCTTGACCTTCAGCCCTTTGGCAACAAGCCCTTCTACCGCGGCAAAAACGGCTTTGGGGCCTGTTTCTTGCCCGTAAAGCACCACAGCGTCCGCATCTAAAATCTTATCCTCGGGATAATTGCCACAAAGTTCATCCAACACGAGCGCAAACCCTATCGCGCCTACGCCTTTGCCGAATTTTTGCAACAGTTTGTCGTATCTGCCGCCGGACAATATCATGCGCGGCACCGCTCTCACATAGCCTTGAAAGATGATGCCGCAATAATAATTGATATCGTTAATAATCGAAAAATCCACCTTTATCTTGCTCTCGCACGGCGTTCCTTTTAGCGAATCATAGACGCTTTCAAGTTCGCGGTAGGCTTCTTCCGTTTGCGGATTATTGACAATTTTGCGGATTTCTTGTAATGCTTCGCCCAAAGAGCCGCCTATCGTAATCAGTTTTTCTAGTCTCGTTGTCATTTCCTCGGACACCTCGCACGCGGCAAGCAGTTTTTTGAGGTCGTGCAGGTTTTTGGACACAATACACTCCAAAATTTCATCTTTACAGCCGCAATCGTTCAGTTCTTCGCTTTCGAGAAGACCCATGACAATGCCGATATGGGAAAGGTCCAGCACAAAATCGTCTTCTACCGCCTCCAAACTATCGATGGCAAGGCGGAGCACTTCCAAAGTGGTATACTCGTCAATCGGTCCCATCGCTTCTAGCCCGATTTGCGAAATTTCTTTGAATTTGCGCGCGTCTTTGGCGGGCTTATAGACATTTTCGACATAATACAATTTTTCGAATCTGCCTTTGAGCTCTTTGGCGTTTTTGACAATCGAAAGGGTGACATCGGGCTTTAAGGCAAGCAGGGTGCCGTCCATGTCCGTAAACGAAATGATGCGATCGCTTGGCAAGAAGCTTTTATAATCCATGTAAAAGCCGTACTCTTCGAAGCGGCTCATCTTGTATTTGCGGTACCCGAACTTTTCGTATACGCTGCGAAGCTTTAGGGCGACCCGCTCTTCTTTTTTGAGGGTGTTGAAATCAAAATTCATTGCTC
>JAQVTZ010000139.1 GCA_028699795.1 Clostridia bacterium
GTGGCAGCATATGCCGCGGTAAGCGGAGGATTTCCCATAAGCAAGATTACCGAAATCGTGGGCGTCATGAAAGCGTTTTCGTCCGCTGTGGGCGACGGTCCTTTCCCCACCGAAATGCAAGACAAAATGGCGGACGGTTTCCGCGGCAAAGGCAACCAAATAGACGACGAGTTCGGCGCGCGCACGGGCAGAGCCCGCAGACTGGGATGGTTGGATTTGCCTGTCGTCAAGTACGCGGCAACGATTAACGGATTTACCTCTATTGCGGTTTGCAAGATAGACAAGTTGGATACATATGAAGAACTTAAAGTGTGCACGGCGTACAAACTGGACGGCAAGGTGATCGACTATATGCCGTCTTCCCGCGACCTTTACAAAGTCGAGCCCGTCTATATTACGGTGCCGGGATGGTTGCAGAATACCAAAAATGTACGCAAGTTCGAGGATCTTCCCCAAAACGCCCAAAATTATATTGCTTTAATCGAAAAACATGCTGGTGTCAAGGTGAAGTATATCGGGGTAGGCCCCGCAAGAGACGAACTGATTGTAAGGTAGCACAATAATGTCGAACAATACTGCGTCCATGAAAAGAATTTATAAAGGGATAGGCATCCTATTGCTTATTTTTGTGGTTGCAATCGCAAGTCTCGGCGCAGTTATTTACATTCATCCTTATATAAGGTTCCAACAGGACTTAGCAGAGCAAAGGGAAAGGGTGGCGGCATTAAAAGAGAATTCCGCTGCGCCGATAGACGAACAAAGCTTTGTAGACTTCGACCTTTCGCTTGCAAAGGATATCAAATACAACGAAATCCAAACCCTAATTACACACAACAGTTATAAAAAAAATATGTGGAAGTTCGGGTACAATCTACTCTCTGTTTTTGCCGATGTAGAGGGCTTCCATTACGAGCACGATAAGCTCAGCGAACAGTTTAATCACGGGGTTAGGGGTGTCGAACTGGATATTCGATACCGCAAGGGAAGATTTATTATCTATCATGTGGATACCATCGATACGGGTTCGCATTGTCCCGATTGGCTGCTGACCTTAGAAGAAATGAAGATCTGGTCGGACAATAACCCGGGACATATCCCCATTAGCGTGCTGGTGGAAGTGAAAGAGGATGCGCTTTCGGCCGAAATGCTACAAGAGCTGGACGATTCTGTCCGCAATGTGATGGGCAATGACAAGCTGATTACACCGTCATTGCTGATGGGCGACAACAAGACGCTGCGCAATGTGGCAGCGCGCAACGACTGGGTTAGCCTTCGCGAAGCGCTGGGGAAGTTTATGTTTATTCTGCACCCTCACGACGACGCCGTCCAACGCTATATCTCCCTCGACCCTACCATGCGAACGCAGGCGCTTGTCCCCATGTTCGCATATAAAGATTATGCGAAAGGCAATCCCGCGTTTACGGATTACTTTTTGCTTATCAAGTATGACAAACTTGTGGTAGATACGGTTCAACCCCTTATTAACAGCGGGTTCATGGTGCGTGTCCGTATGGACGGTCCCGATAACTACAAAGAGGGCAATCAAAGCCTTGCGGTAAGTACGGGAGCCCAAATAATCTCGACAGATTTTGAACCTGGGGTGGTTTATCCTGTTATTGACTATCGGGCAACACTTAGAGAGGGGAAAACCGTGTCGCTTTCTAAAAATTTAATTCATCAACCGTACGGAGAGGCATAAAGGTCAAAAAACAGAATTTGCGACAAAAAACGATAGGTTTTGCTTGCCGTTTTTTTTTAAAATGTTTACATCGTTGCAAAATAGATGTATAATAAATCCAAAGATAAATCAAGGGGCATTAGAGTAAAAGGAGTTTTGTATGTGCATTTACACAATCGTTACTTATAATAAACTGGTTAAACTGCGCGCCAGAGTCAAGAATTCGTGGGCGCAAATCGATGTTCAACTCAAGAAGCGTTTCGACCTTATTCCCAATCTTGTCGAAACCGTAAAGGGTTATGCCAAACACGAAAACGAGGTGCTTACCGAAGTTACCAAAGCAAGAGCTTCCGTGGGCGGCGCGCAAACCACCGCCGAGAAGATAGACGCCAACAACCAACTGAGCGGCGCGCTAAGCAGATTGCTTGTCGTGATGGAACAATATCCCGAGTTAAAAGCAAACACCAACTTTCTGGATTTACAAAACCAGCTGAAAGAAATCGAAAACAAAATCGCGTTCAGCCGCCAATTTTATAATGACACCGTGATGATGTATAACCAGAAAACAGAAATGTTTCCTTCAGCTATCATTGCCAAAATATTTAAGTTTAAAGCCGAAGTTTATTTCGAGGCAATCGAGCAAGAAAAGATTGCTCCCAAGGTGCAATTTTAGCTTATGAAAAAACGGATTACGGTTGCGGTAATAGGTTTATGTCTTGCGCTATGCATGATATCTTTGACTGCTTGCAACACGGACAAAGGCGAATTATGGCTTGATGCCGTGAAGATTGAAGCAAGCCTTAACGAAAACGGCAACCTCAATGTGTCCGAAACATGGACCGCCGGATTCAATTCTTCCGAGGGCTACCGCAATCTATATAAAACATTAAACTTATACGATGCGGAGTTTGAGACAAATAGCCAAATAATAGATGTCAGCGTGTATGACAACGATAACCATGTCGAGTTAGAACGGGCGGATATTGATACCGTCGGCAGTTACCAATTGTCCAATTACCCCAATACTTTTTATGCGTTTCCCACAGGCACGAGCGGTTATGAAATTGGTGTAATTATGCCCAGCATCCATACCGGAACCCGTAGTTATACCTTCAGATATACTCTAACCGACATGGTAGGCGCGTATTCGGATACCTCTGTATTATATTGGAAACAATTCGACGAAGATTTCGAGCTTTTTGTTTCAAATTACGATTGCAAAATCCATCTGCCTAACGCCGCTTCTACCGAGGGTACGAGAGCATGGTTCCACACAGAAGCTGCGCAAAGCAATCTCGAAGTTCAACCAAATATGCTTTTGTACACGGCAAGCGAAATTCAAACGGGAAAGTGGGTTGAAACAAGAGTCGCTATGCCCAATGCGTTGTTTA
The DNA here is from genome assembly GCA_028699795.1 of Clostridia bacterium. Classification (GTDB taxonomy): domain Bacteria; phylum Bacillota; class Clostridia; order Christensenellales; family DTU072; genus Firm-09. The sequence goes on from JAQVTZ010000139.1 coordinate 3,070, forward strand.
CCCAACTTACAAAACAATCAAACGAACCAAAACTGAATGCACTCATCGCAGAAGAACAGGCTTGGGCGGACGAATGGGCGGCGAAACAACGCAAGCAAAAGATTCTTTATATTACGGGTGTGGTTTTTGCTTGCTTTTTGTTGGTTGCGGCTTCGGGCGTTGTTGTATTTCTCAATCTCAAAAACAAGCGCGCAAAAGGCGATTATCCCAAATATATAAGGGATATCCCCAAAGAATGGTCGGCGGGAGAACTGGGGCATCTATTTTATTATTACCAAAGCGGAGCCGAAAAAAAGAATCTCCGCGGCAGATTGCTTTCGGCAACCATATTAGAACTTGCGCGGCGCAACTATATCGAAATAATTCCCGCAGCAGACGGCGACTATAAAATTCATGTCAATGCCGTATCTACCGCGATGGCGGCAGACCTCAAACCTTACGAAAGCACACTTTTTAGACTGTTGAAACGGGTAGAAGCTTGGGCGCAGCACGAATTTACGATGGACGAGTTCGAAACATACGCCAAAAAGAATTATAGCGATATCGACAGCTCGATTAACGAATTTAATGTAAAATCCAAAGACTGGTTCAAACGCGGCAACTTTGTAGGCAATATGTCGGGGATATTGCGCGGCTTAAGCTTTGCGGGGATCGCCATGGCGGGTTTGGGCGCCTTGCTTTTTGTAAACGGAAACGGAAGTTTCTTTACGATTTCGATGGTCATATCGGGTGTTATCTTGTTGCTCGGTGTGCCCAAACTACCCAAACTGAACAACAAGGGCGAAGAAGAATATTTTCGCTCGGTGGCGCTCAAGCAATATATGCTGGACTTTTCCAATCTAAAAGAGTACGACATCCCCCAACTGATACTGTGGGAAGAGTACCTTGTCTATGCCACGATGATGAATATTTCTAAAGAAGTAATCAAGAACCTTAAGCTCGTTTATCCCGAAATTACCAAAGAAATGGAGCAGGGCGGTGTAGGGTACAGACCCACGGGGAGTTATCTGTTTACCTATCTATGGCTGTCTCATAGAATGCGGGCAGGTACGCCCGTCTTCGATCTCGGCTCCCGCATCGAGCGCAGTATGACCAATATCCGCAATACCGCGCAGGCCCTCAAGCATCCTACCAACAGGGGAGGCGGTATCGGCGGCGGCGGCTTTGGCGGCGGTGGCTTTGGTGGAGGCGGCGGCGGCTTCGGCGGCGGAGGCGGCGGCGGACGGCATTAGCACACGCAATAAATCTATAATATTACGAATAGCGTAATAACCCAAGAGAATTTAATAATGGCAGTGGAAGCGGGTTTGGAAGTAGCAGACCTTTTGGCAGCGGCGGCGGAAGAAGATAAGCTGTCTGTATTAAATAACCATATAAGAGGTGTCTTTTATTGCAGGACACCTTTTCAATAAGGGTAGATTTACTTAATATTTGCAATTGTTTTACGGGTAAAACTTATTACGGGGGTATTTCTGTTTGACTTTGTGGGTGGCTTCTAGTATACTGCAAGTGTTGTTTGCAGATTGCAAGCGACTACACAGGAGAAGGTTTGCGATGCAGCTATTGGAGGAGAAAATTCTCAAACAAGGCAAAGTGTATCCGGGCAATGTGCTAAAGGTGGATAGCTTCCTTAACCACCAAGTGGACATGTCCCTCATGACCGAACTCGCAAAAGAACTATATAACCAATTTCAAGACTGCGCAATAGACAAAATTCTTACCATAGAAGCATCGGGGATACTTCTGGCGGGGATGACGGCGCAGCTTTTTCATGTTCCGATGGTTTTTGCCAAAAAAGCGGCAAAAAATATGTCCAAAGATGT
>JAQVTZ010000140.1 GCA_028699795.1 Clostridia bacterium
GTGTTTGGTGTTGGGGAACATGTCGTAGGGAGTGACGGAGGTGATTTGGTAGCCGTTGTCGCAAAAAATATAGAGGTCGCGGGCAAGGCTTGCCGGGTTGCACGAAAGGTAGAGGATGGTTTCGGGGGCGAAAGCGGAGACGGTTTTGGCGACTTCGTCGCCGAGACCCGCGCGGGGTGGGTCTACAAAAAAGGCGGTTTTGCCTTGGGGGCGGAGCGTAGGCAGAATTTTTGTGATATCTCCGCAAATGTGCGTGACACCCGAAACTTTGTTGTTGCGGCAAAGAGCGCGCGCGTCCTGCACAGCTTCGGGCACGATTTCCACCGAGATGACCTCAATCCCCGTTTTGGCAAACAACGCGCTCGTGATGCCTATCCCGCTGTAGGCGTCTATCACACACTCCGCGCCGCTCTCTTTTATGAGTTCAACTACTTTGGAATAAATGGTTTCGGCCATCGATTCGTTTACTTGGAAAAAGGATTTTGGACCCAATTCAAAATTGACACCTAACATGTTGCCCGAAAGTTTTTTGTCCCCCGCGATATGCTTAAGTTTGCCTGCCATCACCTCGTTGGTCTTTTCGGCGTTGACATTTAGCCAAAGCGATACCTTTTGAAATCTCACTTTAAGCATATTGTACAGCTCGTCCAAATTCTTGATAGCAGAGATGGTGGAGACAATCGTCAGCATGATGTTTCCGTGAAGACAGCGCGCGGCGGCAAATCTCAGATGCCCTTTTAAAGTTCTTGGTTCGTATACAAAAATGCCGAATTCGGTTACCCATTCGCGCAATATGCGAACTAAGTCAGTATACCAATCGCAATGCATCGGGCAAGACGGTATATTGATGACCTTATGACTGTTGTCATCAAAAAACCCAATATCTATGCCGTTACTCTTTTTGCCGAACGCGATATGTACTTTGTTGCGGCAGGACGCCTTTCCTGCAGAAACACAATCGGAAACCTCTTTGAATCCCAACGGAAGCAGTCTTTTCCGCAGAAGGGCGGTTTTAAAACGGGTCCCTGCTTCGTAATCCATATGCAGCAACTGGCACCCTCCACAACGGGGAAAGTACTTGCAGGGAGATTCGACCCGATACGGTGATACCTCTAAAACGGATTTTACCTCAGCATAGCTGACATTGTTTTCGGTTTTCGTGACGATTGCGGCCACTTTTTCTTTGGGCAACGCCCCGCTTACGGCATAGCGTTTTGCGCCGATATACGCCACACCGCGCAAACTGTCGTCCAAGCGGCCAATATCCAACAAGATTTGTCTTTCTTCTTTTATTTGCTTTGTTCTTTTTTTATAACTTTTTTTCATATTCACCCTTTTTCGACATTCAGTCACTTATCATAGATTAACATTGCGGAAGCCTTTCCCGATGACTTCTTTAATCGGAATCGTATAGGCGAAGCTGTTTGGGGCAAGTTTTTTGACCAACTCGCGCGCTTTTGCCTCTTGCCGCTTGCGCACGACGCATATCACGACTTCTTTGGTTTGTTGGGTATAAGTGCCTACCGCGCGGAACATGGTAGAGCCGCGCTCCAACTCCTCTTCAATGGCTTTGATCACGGCTGCGCTGTCATCTGTTACAATCTCAAACATTACCGCATTGCTGAAACTGCCGAATACGAACTCTAAAGTAATCTGGAAGGCGGCAAGCGCCGCTACCGAGTAAAAGAACGCGGTCAAACTTTGCAACATTACGCTGTATACCGCAATCACAATCAAATCGAAAATCAAGAAAAACCGCGAAACATTGGCGACACGATATTTTTTTTGCAACATCAGCGCGACGATATCCGTACCGCCTACCGAGCCTTCCGCCGAAAGCAGTAACGCGATGCCGATTGCTATGAGCGCGCCGCCCGCAAGCGCAATCAGTGTCAGGTTGGCAAAATCCTGCAATCCCAGCTTTTCTGCCAAACCGAACAGTCGCAGCAGCATCATGAACGCGCCCGTCAAGGTAAGCGTGACAAGCGTTTTTGCGACAAAAGGCTTAGAAAAAAAGAAACACGCCAACACAACAACGGGAATATTGAGAATCACATAAATTATGCCTAAATAAAGATATTTTGGCGCGTACAGGGCGATAATTTGCGCAAGCCCCAATACGCCTCCCGCATTCATTCCGTTGGGAGCAAGAAACAACTCCATGCCGAAAGCGACGGAAGCCGAGGCAAGCAAAATAATTGCTGAATCTCTTGCGACGCCGTACAGTTTACGGGTGTTTGCTGTTATCCTGTTATTCTTTTTCATCTATTTTATTCCCCTTTGCCGAGGTGTGCGCGGTCGCCACAAACCCAAAAGAGTTGGCATCTTCGCGCTCTACGATTTCTCTCACGCTATGCTGTTTGCCCGCGGGCAAAAACAATTTGATTAGTGTTTTTTGTGTCGTTGCGGTAGAGCCCTGCGCTTCCAATCTTATGCCTTGGCGGCAAAATTTTTGGTTGAGCGCGCGGCACAAACCATCGGGCTTATCGGTGATAATGTAATACATCCCTCCAGTTCTGCCCTTATCGATATAGACCGCCATCGCCCTTTCGCCTACAAACGCGCATACCAGCGCATAGACAACGCTCCAACCATCGAAGACGGCAAGCCCCGAAGCGATAATAATGATATCCATAACCATAATGAGTCTGGAGACCTTGGCGGTAGGATATTTTTTGATAATCAGATTGGCGATAATTTCACTGCCTCCCGTCGAGCCTCCTCTTTCGTAAATCATCCCCAAACTTACCCCGAACAAGACGCCCGCGTATACCGCGGAAAGCAAGCGGTCTTCGGCAAACCTGAAAAAGTCGAACCTCTCCATCAGTCCCATAATAACGGAAATCAGGGTCGCAGAAGCAATGGTTTTCGCCGCAAACTCTTTGCGCAACTTGATAAGCGCGGCAACAAGCAAGGGGATATTCATCAGATAGTACGAAAGATAGCTTTTGATGATGCCCGCATTTTCGAGAATCGCCGAAATGCCGCCCACACCGCCGCTCACAAAGTCGTTGGGAATAATAAAGCTGTGCAGGGCAAACGCGCTCAAAAAAGAGCCCACAAGAATCGCCACGCTGTCTTTTATAATTATAACCGCTTTGCGTTTTGTTTGTTTCATAGCTTTGCTTTTTTGTGCAACATTCCCCTTAGAATTGTTTTGAAAATATTGACGCTGCTTGGGCTTGCCTCTTGACCGTTAAGATAGGTTTTGGTGACTTTGATATCCTTAATTGCTTCTTTGGGTACCTCAAAAGGGTTTTTATCGAGGATAATCATATCTGCTATTTTGCCCGTTTCCAGACTGCCGCGCTCTCCTTCGTCAAAGGTGGAGTAATAACCGTTGTAGGTGCAAATCCTTATCGCATCCCTAAGCGGCACTCTGTGCGCTGTGTTAGGATTGTTGACCATCCAATGCACCCAGCCGATGGGGTCGGGATGCGTAACGGGCGCATCCGAGCTTGCCGAGAACATAATTCCGTTTTGCACAAATTTGCTGTGCGGCTCGGCGGCAAAAACGCGGTCCCCGAGCATGGAATACATGAAGTCGTAATTTTGTTCGGACAATTCGATAAAAGCGGGCTGCCCCACAATCTGAATGTTATAGTCTTGCAAAATCTTCATCGCCTCTTCGCTCACAAATGAAGCATGTATCAGCGCGTGTCTGTGATCCTCTCTCGGGTAAGCGTCCAATGCTCTTTTGAGCGTGCGCGCGCCTTGGTTGACGGCGGCATCGCCTATCGCGTGCATTTGCAACTGCATTCCCGCGCGGTTGATTTTGTCGATGCGGCGGAAGAGTTCTTCGTCCGTATAATATAAAATTCCCGTTTTGTCCGTGCCCTCGTAGGGTACAGACAGGGCGGCATCCTGCGAAGTAAGACTGCCGTCCAACGCCGTCTCAAAACAGCCGCCCAATCTCTTTAGCTTACGCCGTTTCGCCTTGCGGGGGTCAAAGGATTGGATAAACAGCCGCATTTGCACGCCGCTTTTTTGACCACGGTAAATCCATTTGATAAGCTCGACATCGATATCGAGAGGAAAGCCTTGCGCGCATTCGGCGCAAATCAGGCCCACGCCTTTTTCGATATAAAGATTGATGGCGTCTTGAAACGCTTGCAGGGCGTCTTTGATGCTTACAATTCTTGTGAGACTGCCGGCGGCTTTGTAAAAAGCCTCTTGGCGCATGATGCCCGTGTCGAAGTCGTACCCTCTGCATGCGGCGAGCGATTTGGGCATTTTGGAAAGCGCCGTATCGTTGAGCACAGCCGTGTGTCCGTCTCCGCAAATAATGACTGTCGCCCTTTTGCTCGTAACGGCTTCGTCAATCTCCTGTTTGTTTATCAGTTTTCCTTCCGCAACTTTGGGAGAGGCGCCAAAGCACAGCATCGTTTTGCCTTGAGGCATTGTTTTGTCCGCCTCGGCAAGAATCGTTTTGATTTCGGCATTTGACTTTGCCTTCTCTAATTTAATTGTTGTGGCAAGCATCGCGTAAGAGGCAAAATGGGCATGCGTATCCGCAAAAGTGGGCAAAAGCGCGCCTTCTTTTATGTCAATTACGGCCGCGTCTTGATACTCTTTGGGAAATTTGTTCCCAACATACAAAATGCGTCCGCCATCCTCTACCAGAAACTTCATAACGCTGTCGTTTTTGTCTACTGTGATGATTGTCCCTTGAAATACTTTCATCCCCGTCCTCCCAAACTTTGGTGATAAGATTATACCACAAAAAAAACCGTTTTTTTGCTCTTTATAGAGCAAAACGCGCAAGAATCGAACAAAACAGTTATTGGTTTTTTGTTTATCTCACAAAAATTTTGGTAGAGGGCGCCTTGCCGCAAAGAATGTCCTCGATGGGGTAACGGCT
>JAQVTZ010000141.1 GCA_028699795.1 Clostridia bacterium
GAGGCCGCGCTGATATCCGCATGCAATTCCGCTCTGGTCGCAAGAACCTCCTGCCAACTGACAAGTTTCGCAACCAACATACTGTCCAACACCTTTGTGTCATTGTCTCCGTCTGTCACTGAAATCTCGGCGATTGCGGGTTCTAGCTCATAATTGATCTCTCCCGCAAGAAAAACGCTGTCTATCGGAAATCCCTTGTCGTTTATCACAAACTTTGACTCGAATATGCGTTCTCCGCCTTCATATTCGGTACGGAATTTGCTTAAATTCAATTTATTTTCGACCACAACCTGCCCATCGGCAGACTTCAATTTAACGCGAATATCTTTTAAATAATTCAGCTCCATTTCGCCTAAAGAAAAGGCGACGCGTGCGCCCGAATAATCCGCATTGATGAGTTCGGCTTGGGTCGCAGCGATTTTGTCGTCGAAATACTCGTTAGAGATACTGTTTGCGGAACTCAAGTGCACCCTGAATTCGATGCTTGCATCCGTCATTGATAACGCCTCGATGACAATGCCGCTGTTCGTGCCGTCTATGTAAAATAGTGTGTCATAATCGTAAGAATCGGTTGGTGTCCCGAGCGGTACTCCCACGCTCGTAAAATGGGTATTGTACGGCGAAAGCGCGGCGTAGGCAATGTCCGTTTTGCTTGCGGCGTACCTCGTGTTGTTATTGGTTTCGTCCCCCGTAGAGGCTACTCTTGGTCGATACACATAAACTTCATCGGGATACCTCGGATTTTGGTATAGCGCATCCTTGTTGCCTTCCGCAACACCTTCCTTAATACGATAAACAATGAGCCCCGACCTCGGTAATTGACTGTCGTAAGTGGAATATACCGCATGATTGCGGTACTCGACCATAAGATACTGTCCGCTTTCACCGGTAGGAATTTTATATGCAAAATAATCGTTAGGACTTGCGGTAACCGTAGGATTAAGGCTGTATACGCCGTTATACTCTATTGTTCCCACCCTGTCTTGAGAAATCCCCAAATATTTTGTACGCATATAGGTGAGCGGCAGTTGGGGGATGTCTTTGTTAAACTGCATGAGATCCCAATCGCCTACCGGTACAAAATCGTAATCGTAATGATAGAGGTCAGGCGCGCCCAATACATGGAAAAACTCGTGACAAAGCACACCTACATTGATAGAGGTCGTGAAGTTAAAGCTGTAATTGCCTACCTCCAATCCGCCGATTGCCGCCGAAGCGGAATGGTTGTAATACTCGTTAATTGAGGCGAGGTTCCAGCTGTGCGGCCAAAGCAAACCGCCCCAAGTCGAATCCGAACTGCCGCCTATTAAAAATCCGACGCTGTCTATAAATCCGTCGTCATTGGTATCCAAGTCCGCGCCGCCGAAATCGAACCGCGCAGACGCGCTGTTGACCGCCGAAGTAAGCAATACCGCTTCCCGTTTTCCTCTCGTGGAGGTGCTGTCGACATTGTAATAACTTCTGTCTTCGGGCGCTCTGTATACATAAACAAGGCTGCCGTTCATGGGATAAAAAGTATCGATGAGGATATCCCCGTCCGACGCTCGGTAAAAATAATCTGCAAGCGAAGGATTGTTCCCCTCTAATAAAGAGGCAACGGGGTTACCCGTAAGATCGACGGTGTCGTCTTGAAAAATAATATAAATAATGATATTTGCGATAGTGCTCGGCGGGTCTCCCGATGCGTTTTGCAAGAGTGCTTCGGGACGGAAACTTTCCGCCACAGGGTATTCCGTTAATAAGTCAGGATTGTTTTTAAAATCGATTTGGGATGCCAGCATTTTGGGAAATCTGTTTCTCGCAAACTTGGCCGCCGTGTACTTTACATTGGATGCCTCGGGCCTGCCGTTCTTGTTTTGCGCATAATAAAGCCCGTCCTCTTTTTTGATGAGAATAAACCCTTCTTGGTCATGGTAATACCTGAAATATTGGTCGCCGCTCTCGTAAAAGACAACGCTTGTGCCGTCTTCCGCAACTGTCTTTCTTTGGAAAGTGTACAAACCGAAATCCTCTGTGCCTTCTTGATAAACGCCATTTAAGAAGGAGCAAAGGGATAGAGCCGCAAGCAGCGGCAAGAGAATCAAAAGAAAGATTCTTATTCGGTTTTTTGCTTTCTTTTCCATATCGATACCAAAATTATATATTAGATTGGTTTGACTGTCAATCGAGACCGCTTTCTCTGCCAATTTCTGCCCTCTGTAAAATATAGGGATGAGGTTGCTCTTTTGCGTAAAGGGGGCCGCTCCGTTGTGATCGAAGCAACCCCCTCGCCTTCCTCCTTAAACTTGGCGTCCTTAACTTTCGGTAGGATATACAATGTCAATCGCCGCAAGCAACGATCCGCCTCTTACATTTACCTTTAAGGTATAACGGCGGCCCACTTTGCTGGTGTCGATGTCGCGGAATCCGTTCGCAAGAGGCAAATCGAAGAAATCTTGCGCGGGTTTCCAGTTGGAGGCCCAATCGTAGGTATAATATGTGGATGCGTTCTCCCAAGGCACAACAAAGACATTATCCCATGTTATGGGCGGATAATAGATAGATTCATTACTGCCCGTGAGGTTGTCCCACCAATCGTCTGATTCTTCATAATATTCTTCTCTGTAATAACGGTACGACATGGTCGGCAGATATCTTATGTCAAACTTGGCGTATTGCTCTACCTTGATAATCGGCACTCTGGACTGTTTGGGACTTGCCGTAGGCATATAATGATAAAAACGCGCATTGGCAGGGATGATAAAGTTTTCGGCGTCACTCCTAAAAGTATTATCCGGTATCATGGGCATATCATCGGGATACTTCCATTTTTCGTCACTGCCGGGGTTGATGAGATCATCATTATAGGTTGCCTGCGGATTATGCAAATAAATGCCGTAGGTGTTGGTAAAGTCTTGGCTTACCCAGTCGTAACAGGTAAAGATAATCTTGGACCCGATACTTCTTCTGGGGTTGGGGTATACTCTGCTCGAGGCGTCCGCATCCCACTCGATAAAGGCGGGATAGTATTGAGGATTGTCTTCGCTTTCGCCACGCAGTTTAGAAGGCGTGATGTATCTTCCATTGATCGTGATTTGATAGATAGGATCTGTTCCGGTTCCGATATTGGTCGCCGTATAGCCGCAACCCGTATTGTCTTTTACGATACGGTTTCCATTCCCATCCAGCACATATTGACCTTCTTCATTAGTAACATAATCTATTACGAAAGAGGTGAACGGCCCATAAGTAATGGGAATATCTTTGCTTGCGGTGTAATCGTAACCTGCAAAAATTTGCTTATATGTCAACGGTAATGTAGTATTGGTGCCTTTTAGTAAAGCGTAGCTTGTGGATATCGTATTGCCGATTAGTATCTTGTTGGCAACATAGAATTTCCATTTGACCACCTGTCCGCCTCGGCCACCCATCGTCATAAGCGCTGACTGCGTATTCGTTTGCTCGAACTCTACGCCTTCAAAGTTCCATTTGTTCACATAATCCATGAACGAGCCGCCGCCCGTAACCCCTTCTAACTTAAGAGTACCGTCTTTAGGCCCATCCCCTGTAAACACATTGGGATACTTGATGAGATAGGTGTCGTTGGGAATATTGGTACCAGTTAGCGTCAGGACACTGGCGTCTTTGGCGGTGCCGGGCAAATAGATGACTTCTTCTCTGCCGTAAGTATTGCCTTCGAAGAATAACTCATTATCCTGCAAAATCCACGGCGTTACATTAAAGGTAAGGTTGAAGCTTTGGTTGTCGAGATCCATTTGGAAGCTGGTCTTGACGGTTTCTTTATTATAGTAAATACGCAGTTTGTTGGATGCCGTGTTGCTCCAGTATACCTCTATGGGATAATGTTTGGTGATATCAGCTTCTCCTCCGCCTTGCGGTCCGACTCCTATTTGCACATCCGTCGGCAATTCGAAACCGCCCATTGAGATAAAGTAGTAAGGACTTTGTAAATCGTAAAGTAGCGGATTGAAGTCTTCGGCAAGCGCGTTCTTCCTTAAGATATAATCCGTAATGGCGGATGCGCCGTATTTTTCTATGGCCCATTCGAGTAAGGTGGGATAATAGCTTCCGTTATAGTAATATTCGACTTGCAAAATGTACTGTTCTTCTACCGGCACATCGATACTCGCCCATTGCTGTCCTTCTGCACCCATACCGAAGCCCGGAATTGTCACATAGAATCTGGCATCCTTGCCCTTATAGGTGATAGAACGCGCCGTATCCAGCTTGAACTCTAGTATCAAATCTTTTTCGGTATCTTCTGCAAACGGGAGATCGTCGCTGCCCTCTACCGAGTGCGCTTCTGCCGTCCCGCCCATTTGGAAAGTAATCGAGGGCATATCGGGATCCATGACGGATAACGGGTCATCTGGGTCGTATCCACCGAAATGAACCTTGAACTCGCCTGTCGTAAAGACATCGTTTGCAACAACTTCGGTAAGGTTGCCGTAATTGTTGTAATCGTAAGGTTTGATCGGGACGCCCGTTCCTTTAAACACATTGGAATATCCTGTTACCGTACGGTTAAGGACGCGCACATTAAAGGCAATCTTTTGCACATAAGTTTGGCCGTCTGCCGCACTTACTTCGGCGACCACAACGGAGTCTTCGCTACCTTTATAAGAAATCTTGACTTTATTGTCGTCCCAATTTACTTGGATTCCGCCGGGCTTGGTATTATCGTAACTACCATATAACTCGTCGCCCTCTGCCGAATAGAAAGAAATATTGCTGTTTTGAGGATACGCAGTCTCTTTGCTGTAAAGCTTAAACGGATCTAACTTGAAGTAAGAAGTCGCTCTTTGGTCTGCTGAGCCGACAAAGGTTGCCGCATTCTCCGTTTCGAACAGTTTGGTA
>JAQVTZ010000142.1 GCA_028699795.1 Clostridia bacterium
ATTGGTGAGCGCGTAACTTATTTTTTCGGCAGTTGGCACTTGCTCATGTTTGATCTCTTGTGTGGCACTGCTAGCGGTTGCAATTTCGACAGCCGCGTCTACTTGTTCTGCCATGTTTCTCTACTAAAAAACTTAATAACGGAACCATTATAACACAGTTAGCAGGTGTCTAAATATAAATAATTCGTCAATCTTTAAGAGGAGAGGTTATTTTACGCTTTCTACAGGATACGCCTCGATATATCCTCTATATCCAATAGGCGCAATCAGAAATTTAGGTTCCTTAAAATAATCTTTTAGACTCCCAATGTGTACAATGACTGTATTATTTTATTCCAATGTATCATAGACTTCTTTGGGTATTGCAAAAATGATATGTTGATAATCTCCCCAACCAGGTCCGTATTCCTTATAAGCGGTAACACCGTTTTTTGCGCCTGTTTCGGGATCATCTTCCATAATCCCGGCATTGTTTTTTGGCACATAAATCTTTAAGTAGGGACTACAGTTATCAAACACATTATCACTTTGTCCGTCTTCCCCAGCTCCAATTCTCAATGCGGTACAATTATCTTGAGGTGTGAGCCAATTATATTCTCTTAAAACAACCACTTTGCTGAGGCTAACGCAGTCTGCAAACGCTCTGCCCACGATATCAGTTAAGCTAGGTGGTAAAACAATTTCTTCTATCATAGGACAATTCTCGAATGCCCCTCTCCCTATTTCTTTTAAGCGGGATTGATTGGTTTCGGCAAAATTGATTTCCTCTAAATCGACGCAGTTTTGGAATGCGTACCAATCAATATTCATCACTGTTTTGGGGATTGCGATTTTCTTTAGCCCCGAGTTGCGAAAGGCTGAAGCTCTGACGAATTGCACACCAAAAGGGATGTGGAAATCGGTAAGCGAAATACAATTATAGAACAGCCCTCCCGAAATCTCCCATATCGAATTATCTGGAAAGCTGATATTTGTAAGCGCTGTGCAATTCGAAAAGATGCTCGCTCCCAGCGAATAAATTTGGGAGTCCGAAGGAATTGCTACTGTTTCTAACAATGTGCAACTTTCAAAAGCGTATTCCCCTATCGTATGCACACCTTTAGGAATGTCGATTGCGGTGAGTGACACGCAGTTCTGAAAGGCTTCTTTGCCGATTTCCCTTACATTCAAGGGAATGGTTAAGGTTGTTAATGCACCGCATCCCTCCAGCATTTTTTCGGAAAGCATTGTTAATGTGTCAGGCAAAATAATCTCTTCAAGATGGGTGGCGTTTTGGAACGCTCCAACAGCAAGTGTCGTATTGTTTCCTTTTACCGTTACTTTTTTGATGGACGCGAAGTCGTTTTCGGAATAGAATCCGCTTTCTGTCGCAAAAAAGTATTGGAAATAGCTTGGTCGGCTCTTATCGTATACGCTTTCTAACCTTATCGTAAGCTCTTCCAAACTTTCGCAGTCCTGTATTAAGCTGGTGCCATATTCCATTGCCATCGAGATATCCAGTTTTTTTACTTTGGGCATACCGTTGAGAGCATTGTTATCGAATCGCTGTATCGTTTCGGGGAAAATCAAGTCTTCCAACCTATTCATATTTAAAAAAGCATAGGATGGCACAACGAAGGTATCCCTCGTAAGCTCTACCTTTTTGACATTGGTGACAAAATCCCCTCTGTAGACATCCGTATAACTTCTTATACTTGTGGGAAAATTTTGATTGGATGGCGCAAGCGGCACTTTAAACTCTTCGATGCCGTAACAACCGCCGAACACGGCATTGCCTACAAATTCCATGCCGTCGGGAAGAATTGCTTTTGTAAACAATGTGCAATCTGCAAAAGCCAAATGGTCGATTGTTTTCAACCCTTGCGGAAACTCTGTTTGTTCCAGCGAAACCGCTCCCCAAAAAGCTGCATTGCCTATGCTTAAAATACCCTTGGGAAGAGGAAATTCCGTTAAATTCTCACAATCTTGAAATGCGCCCATTCCTATTTCTTTTAAAGAAGAGGGTACATTGACGGTAGTTAAGGATACACAGTTTTTCATTGCCCGCTCACCGATACGCTCTACATTGTCGGGCAAAATTATTGTTTCTACATAGGTAAGCTCTGCAAAATAATCGTTGGGGATTTCGGCAACATGCTTGTTAATTCTTATTGTCTTAAGAGAGTCGGGCGCCATGCCATAGCCAAAATATTGCCGAAACGGTATATAGGTCCCTTCACTATTTTTTTGTATGGGACACACCAATTCTTCCAATAATTGCAAGTTAAGTAGGATGCTACTGAAATTAACGGCATCGTTTTGTGGCAATACAACCCGTTTGATGTTATCGCAACCCAAAAATGCAGAGCCTGCGAGATTTTGCAATATATCGGAAAACACGACTTCACTCAAGCCGTTACAATTTTCAAAAGCGCAATCTCCGATTGTTTTTACACGGGATAGGTCGACTTTCGTAAGACCAACACAATCCGCAAACGCGTAAGAACTAATTTCCTCACACTCGGGAAGGGTGATTTCTTGTAAGTTCGGACATTCCGCAAAGGCATAGTCGTCTATCAATTCGAGATGTGCTTGAGGCGCAAAACTGACACTTTGCAGAGAAGTACAACCGAATGTGGCATACTGTCCGACGATATTTACTTCATTAAAATCAATACGGGTAAGAGCTGCGCAGTTGTAGAAAATATACTCTCCCAATCTTTGCACGCTGTCCGGCAATTCGATTTCTTGCAGGCTTGTACAATTATAAAATACTCCGTTATACAAGGTGGCTATTTGTATCCCTTCTTCAAAAATGACAGATTCAAGACCTATGCAATTTTGGAGAATATAAGAATCTGTCTCTAACAAATTTTTTGTAAAAACAAAACTTTTTAGATAGGGATGATTGGCAAAGGAATAACGCCCGATCGCCTGCAATGCGCTGTTTCCCCCGAAATCAACCTTATTTAATGCGCTTGTTTCTCCTTCAATACCGTAAAACGCATATTGGTCTATCATAAAAAGACTTTGCGGAAACACATATTCTTCTACAGAAGTACACCCGTAAAATGCCCCGCATCTTATCGTCGTAAGCCCCTCGGGGAAGTGAATCTCTTGCAACTGCGCATAATTAGCAAAGGCGTAATCGGATACAATCTGCGTGTCTTCGGCAACGGCAAACGAGGTCAACGATTCATCAAGGCACATGATAAGCCGTTGCATCTGTTTGTCGTACAATGCGCCGTTTTCGATAACATAACGGGATGAGTGCTCCAATCCGTATAATTCTATCCCGCGTATATCCGCCAAAAAACCGTTCCCCAACACTTCGATACTTTGGGGAATAGTTAATGCGGTAAGGTTCTGGCAAAACGCAAAACTCATCGTACCAAGTGTTTTGATGCCGTGAGGCAAGCTGACTTCTTGAAGCTCTTTATCGTAAAACGCAAAAGCGCCGATACCCGTTATGGGCAACCCGTCATGCTCGGCAGGTACTTCTACTGAAGACGCATTCCCTTTGTAGCGCAACACGCTGACCTCAGTCTTTTCTTCATTGGTTATATAATGATACTCTTCATCTTCCGATAATTCGCCGAACAAAATATCCTTATTTCCTGTTGCCATTACTAATTGACAAACATCAAATTGTAAGTATTCGACATCCCCGAATTCTTGATAATCTTTTGAAATATTTAAAAGACTCCTGATGCGGTCAGCTTCTTCCAAATCTTTCATGACCAAGCCCAGCATAAAGGTTGTCTCGGCACCGTATCTATCCGAACCCATAACACCGTATAATTTTATGGTTGAAAATTCGGATATATCAATAAGCGCATTATTTATAAAAAAATCCTCAAAAAGTTCGAATTCAAAATACTCATTCTCCAATCCACTATAACAAACATTCATTTTTTGATAGACATTTGTAAAGAATTCGTTATTGAATATTGTGTCCCATTTGGCATATAATGTGGTGTTCTGAAATATTTTTTCGCC
Organism: Clostridia bacterium; assembly: GCA_028699795.1. GTDB lineage: Bacteria > Bacillota > Clostridia > Christensenellales > DTU072 > Firm-09. The sequence goes on from JAQVTZ010000142.1 coordinate 3,979, forward strand.
ATCATAAGCCATAGTGCGTGCCTCGTCGTAGAACCACCCGCCGAAAGTGTTATATTCCCTTTGGGGTTCGGGGATTTCATAAAAACTACCATTGCGCAAAGTAACGGGCGCTATCGGCGTACCGTGATCAGTTTCAAAAGTAATGGTAGAATAAAGAAGATGATGATAAGAAAAAACAAAAGTTGCTGTCAAGAAAGCAACAACTACAACCAGTACCGCGCTAGCAATACAAAATACATGATTTCTAAAATATTTTTTAAATATTAGCTTACCCATACCTGTCCTTACTATCGGTGTCGATTATTTGCAACTTTCGTTGCAGGCAACATAATCATCCCCCAAACATCCAGGTTTGTTTGTATGGTTATATCTTATTTATGCTATTATATCACTAATTAATTTAATAATCAATAAATAAAAAAGACCCCCCATAAAAGAGCAGCCTTTTTTGCCATATTGTTATTATTTTACATTATATTCCGCTGGGATGAGGCACAATCAAACCGGCATAATCGCTCCAATATGGATGGGACTGATACACCATAACACCTGTTAACACTCCGGGTCTTAGCGGGTCTTCATAAACAGGCGCATCGCCGTTTTTGAGATACGCATAAATGGTTTCGAGGCTCATGCATCCGTCGAACATACCAGTCGCACCGTGAGTGCCCATCCAACTGGGATCATGCGCTCTATAATCGGGATTGGGTGTAACATAGTCACTTAAGACAGAAGAATTGCGGTAGTCAATTTGATGTTCGACATAAACTGTTTGTAGGTTTCGACAATTTTTTAAAACATTTGTGCCCATAAGAGTAAGTTTTGCGGGCAAAACAAGCTCTGTTAATGAACCGCAATTATAAAACACTT
>JAQVTZ010000011.1 GCA_028699795.1 Clostridia bacterium
TTTTGGGAAAAGAGCGCAAAGTAGACAAAAAGGTAAAATATAATCCTATCCGCAAAGGGATTCCTTGCGTCAAAGATCTGCCGATAGAAGAGCGCGCCGCGTTAATCAAGCAAAACCCCGATTACGGCGTGATTGTTTGCCGTTGCGAAGAGGTCTCGAAAGGCGAAATTTTGGACGCGATTCGCGCGCCCATTCCCGCAACGACAATCGACGCTATTAAGAGAAGAGTGCGCGCGGGTATGGGAAGATGCCAAGGAGGTTTTTGCGCGCCGATCATTACCAAAATGATTGCGGACGAGTGCGGCAAAACAATAATAACGGTGTGCAAAAAAGGCGAGGGCAGCGAGCTTCTTACCGCTCCTACAAAAGAGGTATGACGATGTCGGACTATAAGGCAATTGTAATCGGCGGAGGACCCGCGGGACTTGCCGCGGCGCTTGCGGCGGCAAACGAGGGCGCAAAGGTTTTAATGATAGAGCGCGAAGCCCGTTTGGGAGGCATCTTAAAGCAATGCGTGCATGACGGGTTCGGAGTAATACGCTTCGGCGAAAAATTGTCGGGTTGCGAATACGCCCAACGATTCATCAACGGGGTAAAACAAAACGCGAATATCGAAGTGCGCCTGCAGACTTTTGTCATACAAATCGAAAAAACAGAAGAGTTTCGTATCACTGCGACATCCGCCCGAGGTATCGAAGTATTTACGGCGGAAAATCTCGTGTTAGCCAACGGTTGCCGCGAAAGGACGGCAAGACAGGTCAACATACACGGCACCCGTCCTGCGGGCGTGATGACGGCAGGTGTTGCCCAAAACTATGTGAACTTGCAAGGAGCGTTGCCGACCAAGCGTTGTGTGATTCTCGGAAGCGGCGATATCGGCTTGATTATGGCGCGCAGGCTGACGCTCGAAGGCGCCCAAGTGGTGGGTGTGTACGAAGCCAAAAGCACGCCGAGCGGCTTGACGCGCAACATTAGCCAATGCTTAACCGATTTCAATATCCCTTTGCACTTGTCCAAGACGGTGAAGAGAGTGTTCGGAAACAACCGCGTGGAGGCTGTCGAAATCTGCGATGTCAACGACAAAATGGAATACATAGACGGCACCGAAGAAATCATTGCCTGCGACGCCCTTATCATATCGGTGGGGCTGATTCCCGAAAACGAGCTTGCAGAGAGTCTGCATATCCAAATAGACCCCCGAACAAAGGGCCCTTTGGTAGACCAAAATATGATGACTTCATTAGACGGAGTGTACAGTGTGGGCAACGCTTTACATGTGCACGACCTTGTGGATTATGTGTCCGAAACGGCGGAGATTGCAGGGAAAGCGCTTACGCAACCCAAAAAGCAAAGAGAATGGACGGATATTCAACACAACGGGTTTTTATATTTGGTTCCGCAAAAGCTCGACCTTGCCGCGCTTGCAGACAAAACGGTTTTTTATTTCCGTACCGCGATTCCCCTTGCTTCTGCGATTCTAAAAGCGAGTGTAGACGGAGAGGTGGTATTTACCAAAAAATACGCCCATCTCAAACCGCCCGAAATGGAAAAGGTCGAGGTGCCGCTCCAATTGCAACAAGGGCAAAAAGTCGTGTTTTCTTTGGAAGACGGGGAGGTGCGTTAATATGAGGCTGGTCTGTATTGTTTGTCCCAACGGTTGCGTGCTGGAAGCCGAAAAAACGCCCGAAGGTATCAAAGTTACCGGCAACAAATGCAAACGCGGAATAGCCTTTGCGACAGAAGAGCTTACCGCCCCCAAAAGAAGTCTGACGACTACGGTAGCCACCGTCTATCCCGATATGCCCGTAGTACCCGTGCGGACGGATGGCGAAATTCCCAAAGAAAAGATTTTCGACCTCATGGCGTATCTCAAAAAGGTAAAAGCCGACAAAAGATACCGCGCAGGCGAGGTTATATGTAAGGATGCTATGGGATTAGGGGCAGACATTATCATCACAATCGACATGATAGAATAACGGCGTATCTGCGGCGCAATACTGCGTAAAGCTGCGTATCTGCTCAGTCATGTACCAAAGTGTACACTCCCATCGCAAAGCCTCGCTTTTCTTGTCTTGCTTGCATCTCCACCGTTATTGAGAGCGTATCTGTGGCGCAATACTGCGTAAAGCTGCGTATCTGCTCGGCCATGTACGAAGTAGTACACTCCCATCGCAAAGCCTCGCTTTTCTTGTCTTGCTTGCATCTCCACCGTTATTGAGAGCGTATCTGTGGCGCAATACTGCGTAAAGCTGCGTATCTGCTCGGTCATGTACCAAAGTGTACACTCCCATCGCAAAGCCTCGCTTTTCTTGTCTTGCTTGCATCTCCACCGTTATTGAGAGCGTATCTGCGGTGCAATACCGATAAGCATGCCTTGTAACAACCCTATGCAATCCGTAACAAAAAAAGTGTGAAGCCATAAAACAGGAGGAATAAGAATGAAAAGGACCGTGTTATCGCTGGACTGCGGAACCCAAAGCATACGCGCGATGCTGTTTGACGAAGAGGGAAACCTCTTAGGGAAAGTCAAAGAAACCTTTGTGCCTTATTTTTCGCCGCAAGAGGGTTTTGCCGAGCAAGAGCCTATACTCTATTGGCAAAAACTTTGTTCCGCCACAAACAAGCTGAAAGCAGAGTGTAAAGATATTTGGGATACCATAATAGGCATAACGGTTACCACAATGCGCGATGTCGGCATCTGTATCGATAAGGACAATAAGCCTTTGCGCCCCTGCATTTTATGGATGGACAGGCGCAAAGCAAAGTGCGAAAAAAAGCTTCCTCTCCGTTCGCGCGTCATCTTCAAAATAAGCGGAATGACCGATGTGGTAAAGAAAAATCGTGTGGATTGCAAGAGCAACTGGATACAAGAGAACGAACCCGATATTTGGGCAAAGACGGAAAAATATATTCAACTATCCACTTATATAAATTATATGCTGTGCGGCAATCTCAAAGACAGCGTCGCCTCGATGATAGGGCATATTCCCTTTAATTATAAACCAAAAAGTTGGATGAGCGCAAAGCATTTCCAAATGCCGTTGTTTAACATCGAGCAAAGTAAATTGTTTGATTTGGTAGACCCTGGATGCGAACTGGGCAAAATAACGTTCGAAGCGGCAGAAGCGACAGGCATCAAAGAGGGATTGCCGCTCGTTGCATCGGGTTCAGACAAGGGATGCGAAACCATTGGCACGGGAGCAATCTATCCGCATACGGCAAGTATCAGTTTCGGCACCACGGCAACCGTGCAAATTACAACGGATAAGTATGTAGAACCCATTACATTTTTGCCTGCGTATCCCGCCGTGTATCCCAACCGCTACAATCCCGAAATCATGGTGGTGCGAGGTTATTGGATGCTCACTTGGTTTATGAAAGAGTTTTTGGGCAAAAACCCCGCGGAGTGCTACGAGCGTACGCTGGACAAACAGCTTGATACCGTACCGCCTTGTTGTGACGGGCTTTTTGTAGAGCCTTACTGGGGCGCGGGACTGAAGTATCCCGAGGCGCGCGGCGCCATCGTCGGTTTTTGCGAAAGCCATACGATGCTTCATGTTTACAGGGCGATTATTGAGGGCATCAATTTTGCGTTGTACGAAGGGATGCTGTCTTTGCAAAAGAAGTCGGGTGTCAAAATACAAAAAATCATGGTATCGGGAGGAGGAGCCCAAAGCGATGAAGTGTGCAAGCTGACGGCAAACCTTTTCGGATTGCCTGTCGCAAGGGCGCAAACCTACGAGACCAGCGGGTTGGGCGCGGCGATATGCGCGTTCGCGGGCCTCGGCGTCTATCAAGATTGCGACGAAGCCATGAAAAAAATGGTAAGGATATCGGCGGAATTTTTGCCCGATCCCCAAGTTCACGCCGTATACAAAAACTTTTTTGAGAAAGTCTATAAAAAATGTTACAAGAGGCTCAAGCCTACATTTTGTGCGATCAAAAACATATAGGAGGTTCACACCATGTCAAAACCGTATAAAGGATTCCGCCCCGATTGGCAGGAAAAACGCGCGCCCGAAGGCAGCTACCGCAGTATTCTTAAGTGGGGAGACCCCGAGTTTTTCAAAGTCCCCAAAGAGAATCTGTTCAAAATGATCAAAAAACAGTTCAACATGACGGACGACGATTTCCGCGCGCCCAAAGAAATGGGGTACGAAACGGTAGAGTACGATGTGCCTATCCAACTCAATGAGTCGCAAATCGCGAAGTTTCGCGAAATTGTCGGCGCCGAAAATGTCAAAACAGACTGCTACAGCCGTCTTTCCGTGGCATACGGAAAAACGATGTACGACCTGATGCGACTCCGCAAGCATATTGTAGAAAATATCCCCGATGTCGTTCTGTATCCCTCGGAGGCTTCCGAAATCGAAAAAATTGTGGAGTTTTGCAACAAAGAACTGATACCCGTCTATGTTTACGGCGGCGGTTCTTCGGTCACCCGCGGCGTAGAGTGCATGAAAGGCGGTATTTCGCTGGACATGCGCCCCAACTTTAATAAGGTCATTAAGTTTAACGAAATCAATCAAACCATTACCGTGCAAGCCGGCATGAGCGGTCCGCAATTAGAACAAGTTCTTAACGAGGCGCCGGAACGCTTCGGCGCTAAAAGGCGTTATACCTGCGGACACTTCCCCCAATCGTTCGAGTACAGCTCGGTGGGCGGCTGGACGGTGACGCGCGGCGCGGGGCAAAACAGCACCTATTACGGCAAAATAGAACATTTGGTACTGGGGCAGGAATATGTGACGCCCGCAGGAAACATTATCACAGATGACTATCCCGCAAAAGCGACGGGGCCCGATGTCAACCAAATTATGATGGGCAGCGAAGGCGCGTACGGCATCCTGACCCATGTTACGCTTAAGGTGTTCCGCTATATGCCCGATAACCAATTTAAGTTCTCCTATATGTTTCTTAATTGGGAGGACGCGCAGGCGGCGGCGCGCGAAATCATGCAAAGTCAATACGGATATCCCTCCGTCTTCCGTCTTTCGGACCCCGAAGAAACCGAGGTGATGATGCAGTTGTACGGCGTAGACGACATTCCCGTTTTGGGCAAAATCCTCTCTATGCGCGGCTACAAACCCATGCAAAGATGCCTGTTTTTGGGCTTTACGGACGGCGAGCGCGGGTTTTGCAAAAATGTGCTAAAGGGTGTAAGAACCATTTGCCGCAAATATAACGCGATGAACCTGACAAGCATCCCGACCAAGGCGTGGGAAAAAGGGCGTTTCAACGACCCGTACCTCAGAGATTCGATGCAGGACTTTGGGATTATGACCGATACCTTAGAATGCTCCGTCAACTGGGACAATATGCCTCATGTACACAAGATGGTGCGCGAATACTGCAAATCCCGTCCCAATACGATCTGCATGACGCATATGTCGCACTGCTATCCCCAAGGCGCGAACCTGTACTTCATCTTTATCGCCAAAATGAGCGAAATAGACGACTTCTTAAGCTATCACAGAGGCATTCTGGACCATATCCAAAAATCGGGCGCCGCCATCAGTCACCACCACGGCATCGGCAAAATGTTCGCCCCTTGGTTAGAAGGGCAGATTGGTAGCAATCAGTTGGAAATTTTTAAGGTGCTCAAAAAACATTTCGATCCCAACAATATCATGAACCCCGGCGGAACGATAGGCCTAGACCTCGAAGAGTCCGAAAAACGCTTCATCCGACCCAAATGGTAAGGAGAAACCATCTATAAAAAAAGGGAGCCGCAAAACGACTCCCTTTTTCATTGTGATAAACAAAATATTATTTGTTCCAAAGCTTATCTCTGCCGACACCGGTTGCCGTTTCGGTATCGGCGATTTCGTCGGGGGAAAGAAGCGAAAGGTCGCCTTTTTTGTGGAAGCTGTCTAACGCTTTTATGACCGAATTGAAACGCTTTTGATTCATTTTATTTAAGAAAGCGAACACAAGACAGCCCGCAAGCAATACCGCGGGAAGGGCGATAAAAATCCATTTGATGCCGACAACAATATTGGTTTGCGCGTAAGTTGCGGGGTCAAAATCTGCAACTTTGCTTTTGAGAATATTATATTCGTTTTGGTCGAAACCCATTGCCGACAGCCCGATGCCGAGAATAAAAATGGCAATGCCCGAAGTGAACTTGCGCAAAAAAGTCGTGATTCCGCTGTAGATTCCCTCTCTTCGTTGCGCGGTGACACATTCGTCGATGTCATAAATATCTGAAAGCATCGACCAAGTGGCAAGGTTGCCCGCGGACGCCCCATAGCCGATAAGCGCGGCAAACAGGCAGATAACAAATACGGGCGTAGTCGAATCGACAAAGATAAACATGAGGGTGACTGCAATCCATAGAGGCAATCCGATATAGAGCGGAAAGACTTTGCCCTTGCGTTTGGCGATTTCTCCGTTAATAATCATAAAGATGAGTTGACTTACCAAAAGCACGCCCATAATTAAAGTGTAGCTTTTGTATTGCAATACGACAATGTCGACATAAAAGATGAACAGCGCAAGCACGAGGTCGACGCATACCTGAAAAAAAAGGAAGATGCCCAAGAAGTTGCGGTAGGGTTTGAGACGAAACACGCTGACCCAGTCCTTTAGCGTGATTTTTCGTATTTCGGGTACCTCTTTCTTCTCTTTGGTACCCAAAAATGCGAAAAGCCAGCAAAGTCCGAACAGGGCGCCAAATACGAGCGCCATCGCAAGGTAGCCTTTGGTTTGCGCAGGACCGATGCTTGCGCCGCCTACGCCGTTAATAATCATGCCGGGGATGACTGCCGCAAGCAGGCTGGTTGCGCCGCTAAAGCACATCCTTAAAGTGGTATAAGAAGTTCTTTCGTTATAGTCGTCCGTCATGTCGGATAAGATGGCGTTGTAAGGCACCATAACCAGCGTAAACGCCGAGCCAAAGAACATATAGGCAAACACATAGTACACGATTTTGCCGGTGATGTTGGTAATTCCGAAAGAATAAAACAGCATGACAAAGGACAAAAACACGGGAATGATACCCAATAGAAAATAAAAACGGCGTCTGCCGAATTTGTTACGGGTTTTGTCCGAGAGTCTGCCCATCAGCGGATCGGTGACGGCATCCCATACCTTGCCAATTAAGATAATAAGCGTCGTGGCAAGCACGGGAAGACCTTCTACCAGCACCAAAAAATTCATGTAAAACAGCGAGAAAATTAAGAATGAACCGCCCCCGTAAACATCACCGGAGGCATACGACAATTTGCTCTTTAAATTACTCTTTTTCATAATGTCTCCATCAGCGGCCGAACTGCCGCCGTCATTTTTTCTATAATTAACGCTAATTTTTCTTGATTCATGTGGCTGTTCGCACCCGATACGCCCAGCGAATAAATGCATCTGCCGCGTCCGTCGAAAATCGGCACCGCCACGCATCGGATGTCTGTCGAGAGTTCGTTGTCGTCTACGGAATAGCCTTTGGCGCGAATGTTTTCCAACTCCGCAAGAAGGCTTCTTTTGTCACATATCGTTTTGTCGGTAAATCGTTCGTAATCAATTTGGGAAAGCATGACATTTCGTTCGTCTTCGCCCACAAAGGCAAGCAGGCATTTGCCCACGGAAGACGCGTGCAAAGGTTCGCGATTGCCTATTTTGGCGTTGACGACCAGTCGGGAAGCGCTCTCTACCTGTTCGACGACCACCGCGGCATCGTTACTTAACGCGCAAAGGTGTACGGATTCTTCCACCTGTCTGCAGATAGTCTCCATCACGCTTTTGATTTGTCCCATGATATTGCGCGCTTTATAATAGCGGTTAGACATTTGCAAGATGGCGGGTCCCACGCTGTACATTCGGCTGCTTCGGTTGAGCTCGACCATGTCCTTTTGCATAAAGGTTTGAATAATGCGTGAAACCGTGCTCTTATGGATACCGAGCGCGTCCGCAATCTCGGTAACGGTGCAAGCCCTTTTGGACGAGATAAACTCCAAAACGGCGATTCCGTTTTCTAAGGCGCGACTCACCGCGCGCCCCCCATATAAGTATTAATAATAAAAGATTGCAATTCTTTATTCGTACATTCTCCACGGACGGCGTCCGCAAAGGGTTTGTAAGAAAACACCGTATCGGTGATGGATCGATCCAAAGACGAAACAATTTCAATCATCGTTTTGTGTGTTTGTACGGATACCGTTTGCAAGATTTTGCGGCTGGCTTGTTGGCTTGTCTTGCGGGCTTCGGGATAACCCTCGCCGAATCCATCGGAAAACAGTTTGTCGAAGATGTAATCAAGATTGATATCTCCCGCCCATCCGAATCCTTTATTGAGCGCAAGCGATAGGCAGTTGCCCCCGTTGATTTGTCCAAACAAAAATGCGTCCAAAGGGGTTTCGATGAGTCCGCAAAAGACGGACGGATATTGCATGGCAGACAGCATAAAGCCCTGCCCCGTACCGCATCCGCCTACCACGAAGTCCACGGCGCCCAGATTGAGAAGCGTAGCCGCCATCAAGCCCGTATGGATATAAGTAAGAGGCTCCCCCGCGAATTCGCCCTCTCGCATGCCCGCGTTGACGACCTCGTGCCCTTTTTCTGCAAGTGCTTGCACAAGATAAGGATTTTTGTCTCTTGCTGAAACCTCATTGATTACCGCGCATTTCATTTTTGTTTCCTCCCGATGCATTGGATTGCTTTTGTTGCGATGTCTTCCGCCGTAAGACGGTAGACTTTCATAAGATAGTCTTGGGTGCCCACCTGTCCGAAGGTATCGTTGACGCCAACTTGCTCTACGGGCACAGGGTACGCTCTTGCAAGCGCGCCGCAAACGGCTTCGCCCAACCCGCCAATAATATTGTGGTTTTCGGCAGTGACGATTGCGCCGCATTCGCGCGCCGCTTTTATTACACAAGCGGTGTCTAAAGGTTTGACGGTGTGCATATCGATGACGCGCGCAGAGATTCCTTTTGTAAGCAAAAGCTCTCTTGCTTTAAGAGCCTCATAGACCATGATGCCGCAAGCGATGATCGCGACATCGTCTCCTTGCGTAAGGGTATTGGCGCGGCCTATTGTAAAGGTCGCGTCTTTGTTGTAAATTTTTGTTACCTTGCGGCGGCAGCTTCGTACATAAAAATTGCCGTAAGTGTTTGCCATTGCGGGTATCACTGTGGCGTACATTGCGCTGTCGGCGGGCTCAATAATGGTCATGTTGGGGACAAGCCGCATCAGCCCGATATCCTCGAACGGCATATGCGTGCCGCCGTTTGCAGTCGCCGTGACACCCGCATCCCCTCCGATAATTTTGACATTCATATCTTGGTAAGCAAGCGCGAGAAAGACTTGGTCGAATGCCCTCCTCGTTGCGAAGACGCCGAAAGCGTGAAAGAAGGGGACATACCCCATGGCAGACAATCCGCCGCAAAAGCCGATGGCGTGCGCTTCCATGATGCCGCAATTGATGCAGCGCGCGGGGAATCTTTCTTTAAACCGTTTTGTGCCCATCGAGTATTGCACATCAGCCTCGACATCCAATACAGCGGGGTTGGTTTCGGCGGCGGCAATCAGCGCGTCACAGTACGCCGCGCGCATTTCTATCGTATCTAAAGTAAACCGTTCGGTAAGCATCTCATTCATTGGTGGTGCCTCCTGTCGATTTCAGCGCGCGCGGTCTCGGCCATATCGGGCGTGACAACCATATAATGATTGAAGCCTTCAATTTCGGAAAAAGAACATCCATAACCTTTTTGGGTATCCAAAACAACGACATAAGGTTTCTTAACACGCTTTATTGATAGTAGCGCGTTGCGGATAGCCTCTACATCGTGCCCGTTTACTTCAAGCACTTCCCATCCGAACGCCTGTAGTTTTTTTGCAAGGCTACGGGGCGCGCAGATCTCTTCGGTATAGCCGTCCAACTGCCTTTTATTATAGTCGATAAGGAGTACGAGGTTGTCTAAACAATGATGCGCGGCAAATTGGATGGCTTCCCAGTTTTGACCTTCTTGCAATTCGCCGTCACCCACAATACAATAGCAAGTATTGGTGTAGCCTTTTAATTTACTTCCGTAGGCGACGCCTGCAGCGAGCGAAAGCCCTTGTCCTAAAGAACCCGTGCTGATATCGATACCTTTGGTCTTGAGACGGTCGCAATGACTTGGCAGGTTGGTTCCGTTTTGGTTAAGTGTCTTAAGTTCTTCTTTGGGAAAGTAATTTTTGTAAGCAAGCGTGGCGTATAATGCAGGGCCGGAATGGCCTTTGGACAGCACAAGGCGGTCTCTGTCCGCCATGTCAGGGTTTGCAGGGTCTATTTTCATTATATCACAATACAGCACTGCAAGCGCGTCGCATATCGACATACTGCCGCCGATATGGCCATACCCCGCGCTTTCGATTGCGGTAATCGTCAGTTTTCGTATCTCTGCGGCGGCGGCCGCAAGTTTGGCAATGGTCATTTTTTCTTCCTCTTGCATAATAATAAGCGGATAAAACTCTTCTTTTTCATCGGTGGTTTGTCTTCGTATTCGTCCAACTTTACTTCTCGGTGCAAACGGGAAGAGTCGATTGCCGCCAAAGTGAATTTGAGTACTTCGCGCCCTCTTTCGCCCGACAAAACAGGCTCTTTGTTATCCTTGATACAATCGATAAAATCGTGTGTGGAGCGGATAAACGCATCCTGCCAATCGTGGGGGATATCCCAATATTGGGTGGTTTTGCCGTCTTTATACAGAACGACGGGCGCCACTTCGGACAGCATTTCGGCGGTACAACGGGTAAGCCACAAAATACCGCGGCTTCCGGTAACTTCCATACGCTCGTCACAAGTATAATATTTCCCCTTAATATAGAGACCTTCGGAAGAGGTGATATCCCATACGCCATACAGCTTTTTGTCGGCGTATTTCCACATGATGACGGCGGGACAGTCTTGGCAGACTCCGCCGAGGATTTTGCTCTCGTCAATCCATGCGGCGACCTTTTCGACACCGCCCAAAAGGTCGACAAACAGCGAAAATTTATGGTAGCCGTCGTCGAACACAACGGGACCTCCGCCCGACAACGAGTCGTTGAGCCGCCAAGTCCAAGACAGCGTGTCTACCTTCCAACCTGTGGGCTCCAAATTACATTCGTCGGCTTTGACGCCCAATCCTTTTGCCCGCAGTTTGCTTGCGGGCGCGTTGCAAGAGAGCAAACCGCCGTTGTTCATCTTATAGCGTATGCCTTGCACTTCACCGATTTCGCCTTTTGCAATGAGCTCTTTTAGCAGGAGATAGGGCGGATAATGAACGAAGTTCTCGAACACCTTCAGCTTGACTCCGTTTCTTTTGGCGGCGTCAATCATGTCGTCGCACTCTTTGAGGTTGAGCGCCATAGGCTTTTGCACCGAAACATGCTTTTTTGCCTCGCAGGCTTGCACGGTGAGGTCGCGGTGCAGATGATGGGGTACGAGAATTTCGACGCCCGTTACTTGCGGGTCCTGAAGCACTTCTTCGTAACTCGCATACACTTTGGGAATGTGATGCGCCGCGGCAAACTTTTCCGCCGTTTGTTTGTTTTTGTCGTATACGCCGTAGAGCTCTGCATCCTCACGGTTTTGGTATCCTGCCACATGCAAAGTGGCGATTCTGCCGCAGCCTACCAGTACAAATTTCATTTTACCCATACTTCCCTCACTGTTACAGATATTTATATTGTTCCGTCCCAAGTGGAAACCTTGGTGGATTTCGCTTCTTCTTCATCGAACCAATGCGATGTCACGGATTTCGATTCGGTATAAAAACGGTAGGCGTCTTTCCCTAGGCAATGCAGGTCGCCGAAGAAGCTGTTTTTGTGTCCGCTGAAAGGGAATACGCCGATTGGCACGGGAATGCCAACATTAACACCGACCATGCCGCCGTGTGTCCTTGCGGAAAACTCTCGCGCATAGTATCCACTTCGCGTATAAATGACGGCGCCGTTGGCAAAAGGATTCCGATTCATTAAAGCCAAACCTTCTTCGAAGTCTTTCACCCTTTTGATACACAACACGGGGCCAAAAATTTCGTAAGTTCCGACGCTCATGTCTTCGGTGACATAATCCAAAATGGTAGGTCCCAAATAAAAGCCGTTTTCGTAGCCTTCTACCGTGACATTGCGTCCGTCCAAAACAAGTTTTGCGCCCTCGGCAAGCCCAGTTTCGATTTTTGCAAGCACCTCGGCTTTGTGTTCTGCCGAATACACGGGGCCCAAAGAGCTGGTTTTGTCGTAGGCGGGCCCGATTTTCAGTTTGGAAGCAAGTTCTTTGATTTTTGCGACCAAACAATCGGCAATGCTTTCTTGCGCGACGACAACGGGAAGCGCCATGCACCGCTCTCCTGCGCAACCGTACGCCGCATTGACGATGCCTGCCGCGGCACGGTCGATGGGCGCGTCTTCCAATACCAAAGCATGGTTTTTGGCTTCGCATAATGCCTGCACTCTTTTGCCGTGCGCGGTGCCTTCGCTGTAGATATATTTTCCTACCTTTGTAGAACCTACAAAAGAAATACCTTTAATGGCGGGATTGGTGAGCAGTTCTTTGGCTTCGTTTCTGCCGCAAGTAAAAACACTTAATACGCCGTCGGGAAGTCCCGCTTCTCTGTATAACTCGGCAATCCTTAGCGAAGTAAGAGGGGTCGCTCCCGAAACTTTGAGTACCATGGTATTGCCCGCCGCAAGGCAGTTGGGCACCATCCAACCCATGGGAATCATGGCGGGAAAATTGAATGGCGAAATGCCCGCAAAGACACCCAAAGGCTCCCGATACATCACGGTGTCATATCCTTTGGAAGTATTCATGAGGGAGTCTCCCTGCATCAGCGTCGGCATGGATATCGCAAGTTCGGTTGCTTCCCTTGTTTTTAGAATATCGCCTTTGGCCTCATTATAGACTTTGCCATGCTCTTTGGCGACAAGAAGGGAAAGCTCTTCCATGTTGTCATCGAGAAGCTGTTTGACCTTATAGAGCACCTGTACTCTTTTGGTAACGGGGGTAGCCGCCCAAGCGGGATACGCCCTTTTGGCGTTGTCGATTACCTGTTTTACCTCGTTCTGCGTCAGTCTGGGGCAGTCTGCGATTTGCTCGCCCGTCGAGGGATTGAACACCTTGTAAAACTTATCCGTGGCGGATGACACAAAGCGGTTGTCGGTAAAATATTTTAAAACTTCCATATTAAACGGTTTCCTCCTTGATTGCTTGTTCGTAAATGGCGCGTTTTTCTGGCATATATGCGGGAATGGGGACATCCCACCACCCGAAAGCTTTGCCTCCTGTGAAGGGATATTCGCGTGAAACATCAATGGATAGTAAGGCGGGTCTGCCTTTACTTACCGCCTCGCTCACGGCTTCTTTGATCTCTTTTATTGTGTCGGGACGGTAAGCGTCGATGCCGAAGGCTTGGGCAATTTTATAAAAATCGGGGCTGTAAACCTTGCTGTCGTTTGCCAAAAAATCGTTGCCGAAGGCGGCATCCTTACCGAGAACATCGATTTGAAGGTCTTTGATTGCCATCCAACCGCTGTTGTTTGCAAGCACGATAATAACGGGAATATCATATTGAGCTATCGTAGAAAGCTCTTGCATGATCATCATAAAGTCGCCGTCGCCAAGGAGCGCGACGACCGTTCTGTCGGGCATGGCAAGTTTTGCGCCCATTGCGGCGGGCACCGCCCACCCCATGGTGGAAAAGCCGCCTGTCGTCAGGTTGCAGTAAGGTTTCTTGTAGCAATATTCTTGAAACAGTTGCGCCTGTGTGTTGCCCGAAGAGGTCGAGATGATTGCGTCCTCGGGAAGTGTTTCATTCAAAACGCCGATTAACTGGGAAATGGTCGGTTTGTCTGTCTTTGTTTTGCGGTTTTTTAGAAGGTATTGCTGCCAATTTGTACGCAAAGCGGAAATTTCGTCTTGATAAGCCTTATTTTGTTGGAACTCTCCGCAAAGGAGCTTGTCCAGACTGTCTTTGAGGTCTGCAATGATGCCGACATCCACGCCGTAGTTTTTGCCTATTTCTCCCGCGTCAATATCGATATGGATGAGTTTGGTATCGGGAAAATTAAAACTTGCGCCCTTGCGATAAGAGCAAGTTGTTTCGTCGGCAAAACGCGTACCTAAAGCCAAAATCACATCGGCTTCGCGGCATACCTTAATGCCGATAGGGGTCCCTTTAGAACCCGTATGAAAGCAGTAAAGAGGATGCGCTTCGGACACCGCGCCTTTCCCTGCAAGCGTTGTGACGATAGCAGCGCCCCATTTATCTGCCAGCGCTTCGATTTTGCAAGCGCATTTTGCGTATAAGGCGCCGCCTCCCGCAAGAATCACGGGCCGTTTGGCGGTTTTCATTAGCTTAATTGCACGGGCAATCTGTTCTGAATTTGCTTGGGGTAGTCCCGTCGCTTTTTCTTTTACGGGTTCCATCAATTCGACATCGGCAGCCTCCGCTTGTACATCCATGGGAAGCGTCACCACGCACGGGCCGTGTCTGCCGCTTGTCATTTGGTTAAAAGCACGATGTAGGATGCGGGGAAGTTGCCTTACGCTTTCTGCCCGCCAACTACGTTTTGCCAAGGGCTCGAGACTCCGTAAAATATTGCTGTCTGCATAGCGCTCGATTTCTTGCAACACGCCCACGCCCTTCATATTGGTATGCGTGTCGCCGCAAAGCTGCAAAAACGCCGTCGAATCCACATACGCTGTGGCAAGGCCGATGCTTGTGTTCAGCGTGCCGGGCCCGATAGAGGCGAAGGTGGCAAGCGGCTTGCCCGATACTCTGTAATATCCGTCCGCAATCGCGGTAGCGGCCTGCTCGTGTTTGACTTGTAGATACTTGATGCGTCCCGCCGCCTCCTCTTTGCGTATCGCGTCGAACAATCCCAAGACGCCGTGGCCCGGAATACCCAAAATATAGGGCACACCTTCGTTAATAAGTTGTTTTACAATTATCTCCCCGCCTGTGTACTTCATCGCAAGAGACCTCCATGATTTAACTTTTTCAACTTTATTGTATTCAGGTATAGAGGACAAGTCAATACGCAAATGAAATAAGTGTTGCATGATATGCAACACTTATGGAGGCAATTTTTAGATAGATGATGAATATTTATATACCAAAGAGAATCTAGCTCGAAGTATTTATGAAGTGTTTCCTTATAATTTCGATAAGCTCGGGGGAGACTGCACGATACGGTGTACTCGGATTAGAGTAAGATGGTAGGAATTATTCGCCAAAGTCCGCAATATTCAGCTTGAAGCTGTTTTTATGGTATTCAATCATTCCTTCTGCTTGCATTTTGGATAACTCGTTGGACAGCGCGCTGCGCTCGACAGACAAATAATCGGCAAGTTGTTTGCGGTTAAAAGGTATTTCTATAGAAAGTTTACCTTGTTCAAAGGATTCCGACGACAAATAGGCGACAAGCCTTGCGCGGATGGTCTTGGGTGTAAGGTAACGCATTTTATTGCTAAGCATGACATTTTTGCGGGCAAGGTTTTGCATCAAATTTTCTATCAATTTACTATGGAAACTACAACGCTTGGGACAGAGATAAAGGACTTTGTTAATATTGAAAAATAGCACCTCTGTTTTTTCGTTGGCAACCACATCGACGGTAAGCGGTTCAGATTTTAGACAAGCATAGGTTTCGCCGAAGATGCCTCCCGTTTCGATAATATCAATGATACTGTTGTTGCCCCAGGCGTCGCATCTTTCGATATTCACAGACCCGTTTAACACAATTCCTAATGAAATTATCACATCGCCGTATCGATAAATGGTCTCTCCTTTTTTATATTGTTTTAAAATAGGAAGAAGACAAGGATTCATGCTTTCAATTTCGTTCGGCAGAATCCTGCGAAATAAGGTCGTTTTTGATAAAAAATCGGAAATTTTCATTTTTTCTCCTATTTTGTTGTTATAACAACATAAAATATAAGTTGATTATAGTACAATACAAATAGAAAGTCAAATAAAGAGGGTTTTAGATGATTAGAAAAATTATCAAGATAGACGAAGATAAATGCAACGGTTGCGGATTGTGCGCAAATGCTTGTCATGAAGGCGCAATTGGAATGGTAAACGGGAAAGCAAAACTTATAAAAGAAGATTATTGCGATGGGCTGGGCGACTGTTTGCCTGTTTGCCCTACGGGGGCAATTAGTTTTGAAGAGCGGGAGGCGGCGGCATATGACGAAAAAGCTGCAACGGCAAATAAAATACAGCAAAAGCCGTTACCTTGCGGATGCCCCGGTACCAATCTAAAAAAATTAGACCGAAAAGAAGAAGTTTGTGGTTCCAATCAAGTTGCTCCAACTCGCTCCGAACTACGCCAATGGCCTGTTCAAATCAAACTGGCGCCTGTTAACGCGCCTTACTTTAATGGCGCACATCTTCTCATTGCGGCGGACTGTTGCGCTTACGCATACGGGAATTTCCATAACGACTTCATTAAAAATAAGATTACTGTTATCGGGTGCCCTAAGCTGGACAGCGTAGACTATACCGTAAAACTTACGGATATTATTAAAAATAATGATATAAAAAGCGTAACAATCGTCCGCATGGAAGTTCCTTGCTGCGGAGGGTTGGAGATTGCGGCAAAGAATGCGTTGCGAGCAAGCGGAAAATTTATTCCTTGGCAAATCGTCACCCTATCGACAGACGGCAAAATTTTAACGGAATAAGGAGGTATTACTAATGAAAGCAAATGTGGACAAAAGCGGTTGTATCGGATGCGGATTATGTGTGGATATCTGTCCCGAAGTGTTCCGCATCGGAGAGGACGGACTAGCCGAAGCGTATGCTCCCGTCACTCCCGAAACGGCAGAACGGGCAACAGAAGCAAAAGACGCATGCCCTGTATCGGTTATTGAATTAGAAGGAGAAGAATCATGATAGAAAAAGTATATGAGTGGTCAAAATCCGATGGGAAAGTGATTGAGGGCGTGATACGGGACGAGAACTTGCATTATATGCATATGTCGCTTCCCGTAAACGAAGTGTTGCCTGTACATACCACCAACGCCAATGTTTATATGACAGTTGTCACGGGCCAATTATCGATTGCGCTTGCAGACGGAGCGCCCACAAATTATCCCGCTGGTACGGTATTGAAAATACCTCAAGGGATCGTAATGGATGCGCGCAACTCGGGCACAGAGAAGTTGGAACTTGTGGTGGTCAAAGCGCCGCCACCTAAGAATCAATAAAAAAAGGAGGATGATATAATGGATCAACAAATGTTTTGTTTTCAATGCGAACAAACCGCTTTTGGGACGGGTTGTACGGGAAGGGCCGGCGTATGCGGCAAACAAGCCGAAACCGCTCTCTTTCAAGACAAATTGTTGGGTGCCCTCATCGGGTTGGCAAAGTCAATCAAAGGAAAAGAGCTTGCCCCAACAACCAAAAAATTATTTATGGAAGGATTATTTACGACCATTACCAATGTCAACTTTAACAACATTACAATTGCCAATTTAATAGCGCGAGTTACTTCCGAAACACAAAAACTAGGCGGTATTGCGAACGATGCGTACGACATGTCGGCCATTTGGACGGCGGATGAAGATATTCGCTCGTTAAAGTCTCTTATCTTATTCGGATTAAAAGGGATGGCGGCGTATGCCTACCACGCAATGGTATTAAACTATCATGACGAAACCGTAGATTCGTTTTTTGTAGAGGCGATGCTTGCCTTGGAGCAGGAAAATTCGGTAGAGAAACTTTTGCCAATTGTATTAAAAACGGGAGAAGTCAACTTAAAATGCATGGAGCTCTTGGACAAAGCCAACACCGAATCTTTTGGAAAGCCCGTACCCACCGAAGTTTCACTTACGGTAGAAAAAGGTCCTTTTATTGTGATTACAGGGCACGATTTACTCGATTTAAAGTTGTTGTTAGAGCAAACCGAAGGGAAAGGCATCCATGTCTACACGCATGGAGAAATGCTGCCCGCCCAAGCTTATCCCGAGCTAAAAAAGTATCCTCACTTGAAAGGCAACTTCGGTACCGCCTGGCAAAATCAGCAAAAAGAATTTGCCAATATTCCCGCGGCGATATTATTTACTACCAATTGTATTATGCCTGTTCGGGCATCGTATGCAGATAGAGTCTTTACCACAGAGGTGGTGTCGTATCCCCAAATGGTACATATTGGAGAAGAGAAAGACTTTACCCCCGTTATCCAAAAAGCTTTGGAACTGGGTGGATACCCCGAAGAAGTTACTTTTACTGGTATCAACGGCGGTAAACAAGTAACAACAGGATTTGGGCATGACACGGTGTTGTCTGTCGCAGACAAGGTAGTAGAAGAGGTAAAAAAGGGAAACATTCAACACTTTTTCTTGGTGGGAGGGTGCGACGGCGCGAAACCTGGTCGCAACTACTATACAGATTTTGTCAAGAAAACACCTACGGATACGATCATTTTAACGCTCGCATGCGGCAAATACCGTTTTAATGATTTGGAATTGGGGACCATAAAAGGTCTGCCCCGTCTAATGGATATGGGGCAATGTAACGATGCGTACAGCGCAATAAAAGTTGCAATAGCACTCGCAAAAGCATTTGATTGCGATGTAAACGAGTTGCCTCTATCTTTGGTACTAAGCTGGTATGAGCAAAAAGCCGTCTGTATCTTATTGACTTTACTTTATCTCGGAATTAAGAATATTCGACTTGGCCCCACCTTACCTGCTTTTGTCTCTCCCAATATCGCGAAATTTCTTGCTGAAACCTATAATTTGATGCCTATTTCAACAGCGGAAGAAGATCTAAAAGCAATTTTGGGATAAGTTGTTCTTACAATCGACTTCTTAAGTGACAACGCCGCCCAATTTGGGCGGCGTTGATTTTTTGTCATATCGAATTTCTTCGCCATTCTTATGGGCGAAAGAGTTGCGATAAGAAAGCTAATGGTAGTATCGTCTATTATTGGTATTGTTGGATTGTTGTTGCATGGTTTTTAGCAGGCGTTTTTTGTTGGCTGCTATAGCGATGATGATGATAACGATGGCGCCTGCCAACCCGCCTAAGATGCCCCATACAACGGATAGATTGTTGTTCTTTCCTTTCGGTGTGTAATCGAAAGTTATGC